>CAIUEQ010000241.1 GCA_903898215.1 uncultured Bacteroidota bacterium
AAACAATGCTCGGTCATTTAATTAATATCAGAAAAGCATTTAAACCTGTTATCAAACGTGATTACCTTTATAATAATCTCGGCAGTAAAAATCAATTTTTTAGAGATATCGTTTCCGAAAAATACAATGAAGAAGTGAACAAATTAGAGATGTCACTTTTTGAACCGTTGATGACTGTTTGGGATAAAAGTATCAGCCCTGCAGAAAATGAAAGAGTGCAGTTTAATTTTAAAGAACTTATTCATAAAGCAATGGATGAGTTGAAAGATAAATACAAAAACCTTCCTGATGCTTCAGCCGAAGATACCAGTATTAATTTTGATGCTGAGATGAATTTGTTGAAAGGAAAATTTGACCATGTATCTGATTCACTCAGAAAACATATTGATGAAATTGCCGACCTCGAATTCAATATTGCAAATATGACAGGAACCGGATATGGTCGTGCATTATTGCCATTCCCAGAAGATTGTATTCGTTCTGAAATCTTGTGTCACGCTTTTGGTGCACATGCAGTTTTTCCTGAAACAAGAACCGTTTTAGATATCGGTGGACAGGATACAAAAGCTATTCAAGTAGATAAGTATGGTTTGGTTACAAGTTTCCAAATGAATGATCGTTGTGCTGCAGGTTGTGGCCGTTATCTTGGTTACATCGCAGATGAAATGAGCATTTCAATTAATGAACTTGGACCAATGGCAATGGAGTCAGAAAAGGAAGTTGTTATCTGCTCTACTTGTACCGTTTTTGCCGGAGCTGAATTGCGTGAATTAACAAATCTTGGAGAAAAACGTGCTGATATTTTAGGTGGATTACACAAAGCAATTATCATGCGTGCAATGTCGCTTATCGCACGTTCTGGAGGTGTGTTTAACGAATTTACTTTTACAGGCGGAGTTGCAAGAAATCCTGCAGTTATCAAATATCTCGCTCAATTGGTAAAAGAAAATTATGGTGATAATATTAAAATAAATATTCATACCGATTCCATTTTTATGGGAGCCTTAGGAGGTGCAATGTTTGCCAGAAGAAATATTGCAGTTGAACTTCCTTCAGCAAAAAAAAATAAAGAAGTGGCATAGTTAATAAAGAAAAAAAATATGGAAAATTCATTTTATACAATGGGCATTGATGTAGGAAGTAATTTTATCAAATTGATATTGGTAGATTATTCTGACAGTCCAAAAATTGTTGATAAGCATACCGAAAAAATTCGCAAACGTAACCCAACACAAGTTGCTGACGAACTCATTCAAGCAATGCTTACAAAACATGATCTAAAATATGAAGATATTGCATATCTCGCTTCAACAGGTGAAGGCGATTTAGTAAAACGCAAACGCGGGCATTTTTATGGAATGACCACTCATGCAAAAGGTGCAAACTTTTTCTTTCCTGATGCAGTAACAGTTGTTGATATGGGTGCCTTATATGTGCGTGCTGTAAAAATTACTAAAGATGCACGAGTGCAGGATTATAAAATGACAGGACAATGTGCATCAGGCTCCGGACAATTTGTTGAAAATATTTCACGATATCTCGGACTCGCAATTGAAGAAGTTGGAGAGGTTTCATTACAAGCTGAAGAGCCTGAAATTTCATCCGGAATTTGTGCGGTGCTTGCTGAAACGGATGTTATTAATATGGTATCTCGTGGTATTACAACACCAAATATTATCAAAGGAATTCACCTTTCAATAGCAAACAGGATTATCAAATTATTGAGTTCATTAAAAGCAGAATCTCCAATTGTAATTACTGGCGGAATGTCGTTAAACACTGGAATGATTCAAGCTATTGAAGAGCAACTTGCTGAAACAGGAAAAAAATATATTATCAAAACTCATCCTGATGCAATTTATGCAGGTGCGCTTGGTGCAGCACTTTGGGGAGGTTTCCGACATATTAAATTAAAAGAAAAACAAGCAGTGCTCGCTTAAATCATCACATAATAAAAAAAGTTTATGAGTAATCAGGAAGCAGTAGAAATAAAAGAGCATTCAGAAAAAGTTCATGAGTTAGACTCGCTTTTTAAACCAAAATCTATTGCCATCATAGGAGCTTCTTCTAAAGAACTTTCTATTGGAAATGTTATTTTAAAAAACTTGGTTCATTACGGATATACAGGAAAAATATATCCTATCAATCCTAAAGAACCGGAAATTAGAGGAATCAAAGCGTACACAAATATTTTTGATGTGCCGGGTGATATCGATCTTGCACACGTAATTATTCCAAGCAAATTTGTTCCACAAATCATTGAGGATTGCGGAAAAAGAGGAATCAAATCTGTGATCATTAACTCAGCAGGTTTTAGTGAAATGGGTGATGAAGGAATAGCTTTACAAAAAGCATTTCTTGATAATGCAAAAAAATATGGGGTGCGCGTTTTCGGGCCAAATTGCCAGGGAATTATCAATACGGATCCTGCATTTAAAGCTTATTGCGATTTTACATTCACCTTTCCAAATCCGGGTTCAATATCAATTGTTGCTTTAAGTGGTGGTGTTGGTGCTTTCATCATGCAAAGTTTATTCGACCTTGATATTGGTATGCGCATGTATGCTTCAAATGGAAATGCCTGTGATGTTTCTATCTCGGATGTTGTAAAATATTATGGTGAAGATGATGGAACAAAAGCCATCATTTTATACACTGAAGGATTTTCAAATCCTAAAGAATTTATGGATGTTGCAAAAATCGTTGCTAAGAAAAAACCAATCCTTGCAATGAAATCTGGAAGAACCGAAGAAGGTTCGAAAGCTGCAGCATCACATACAGGTTCTCTTGCCGGTGTTGATATTTCAACCGAACTTATTTTCGAAAAAATTGGAATGCTATCGTTCTCAAACGAAGAAGAAATGTGTCAGGCATCGATGGCTTTTTCAACACAACCTATTCCAAAAGGAAACAGAGTTGGCATTATTACAAATACCGGTGGACCTGCAGTTATCGCAACCGATGAATTAGTGAGTGCTGGAATGCAAATCCCTCTCCTATCTGATAGAGCAAAAAATATTTTGAAAGAAACCATGTTACCTGAAGCAACAATTGGAAATCCAATTGATGTTGTTGCAACCGGTGGCGGAAATCATTTCAGAAGTGCTTTGGATGTGATGATGGAGGAAGAAAATATTGATTCCATATTTATCAATTTTGTTACTGCACCATTTACTGATACAGATGAAGTTGCTAGAAATATTGTTGAAGTAAGCAATTTAAAACGTAAGCCTATTGTTTGTAATTTCATGACCAATTTAAGTCTTGAAAGATTTCAGGTTACTGCTAAAATTTTAAAAGATGGCGGAGTGCCATGTTATAGTTTTCCTACAACTGCAGCTAAAGCAATGGGAGCTCTTTACAAATATCATTTAGTGCAATCAAGAAATATTGGAGAGCCTGAAAATTTTAAAAATGTTAATCAACAAAACACAAAACAAATATTAGAAAAAGGGAAAGCTGAAGGAAAAGATTTTCTCACCTCTGCCGATACTTATACGATTTTATCAAACTATGGAATTTCTGTTGCCGAATGGCGTATTGCTAACTCCGTTAGTGATTCAGTGAAAGCAGCACTTGAAATTGGTTTTCCAGTTGTGATAAAAGCTGATGCAGCATCACTGGTTCATAAAAGTGATTTGGGTGGTGTGAAAATAAATATTAAAAATGCTGATGAAGTAAAAAATGTTGTAGAAGATATGCTGCAAAAATTTAATACTTCAGACTTGAAATTCTTTATTCAAAAATTTTTACCGGGTGGAAAAGAATTGATTGCCGGAGTTAGTGCAAAACAAGAACTCGGACATTTGATCATGTTTGGAATTGGTGGAATTTATGTGGAAGTTTTGAAAGATGTAACTTTTAAAATATCACCTGTAACAAAACTCGAAGCTTCAGAAATGTTGTCGACAATCAAAGCCTCAAAACTTTTAGATGGTGTTCGTGGTGAAAAAGGAATTCATAAAGAAAGTGTGATAGAAATTATCCAACGCTTATCTCAACTTGTAACAGATTTTCCGGAAATTCAAGAAATGGATCTTAATCCGATAATGGCATTTGAAGATAAAGCTTTTGTTGTTGACGCGAGGATTAAAATTTAAGAATTACGATTTAAGAGTTACGATTTCAAAAAACAGAAAAAAATGAAATCTTAAATCTTAAATCTTAAATAAAAAAACATGGCATATAAAATACAAACAGCA
>CAIUEQ010000242.1 GCA_903898215.1 uncultured Bacteroidota bacterium
AAAAAAATCAAAAGATTAAAAATAAACACCATAATTTAAACAACACATATTATTAACAGATTAAATGTCAAAATCTTAATAATAATAAGTCGAGAAATTTAAAAAAACCCCAACCAGTGTTCATTTTTACAAGAATTTAGTGTAAACAACAGAGGCCTCGGGTTAAAAAAAAATTTTTCTTTATTGTTTGATAACCTTAAAAGTTTGGGTTGTACCTAAAACAGCATTAGAAATATTAATTAAATATAAGCCACTAACAAATCCCGAAAGATCAATTTCTTTAGGTTGGTTATTAGAAATAATATCATTTGTTTTGAAAATTGTTTTACCAGCAATATCTGTGATGGTAATATTGTTTTTTTCATTGTTATCTATACTTGCATATACTGAAACGCTAGAGCTTGTGACGGTAGGGTAAAGCCTATACTCCAAAACGGGCGTTACCGAATTGGTTACATTATCAATACCGGTATTTTTACCAGAACCTACTAATATTTTAAACCGGGTAATGTTCGATAGTTTTTCAATAGTTGTATCAGGAGTATAAAGGTATTCAGTAGTTGTAGTAAGATCAGTTTTAATGCCAGTAACAGCGTCATATAATTCCACCGATTTACCTGTAATTAATTCAGCAACATTTTGAAACTTCAAAGTATACTTCATTAAACTCTTCACAGAAATAAATAAATTAATAGTATCCGATACTCCATTAAAAGGTTTACAGTTACCTGTTAAAAGTTTACCTAATGGAGTGATGCTAGAAATATTAACTTCTCCACCCACCATTTTAACGATATCATAATTATCAACTTCAGTAGTTGCGGCAGGCATGTATTTAACAATCATCTCATCGCTGTTTAAAGAATCTTTTATTAATGTAATTGAGAAGTTGCCATTTGCCTTTTTAAATAAACTCGTACCCGCGTTTGTGTTTATCTTGTATGCTTCTGTAAAAGTTAGTGATGGACTTGCCGCAGTTGAGCGAACCCAGAAAGCCGAGCCCGGAGGAATGATACCACCATTACTCATTGCACCGGTTCCGGTATTACTTCCAGCGTTATAACTTTCGTAGCTACCCGATGTTGGATTATAAATAGTTATTGTACCACTAATATTAGTGAAGTTTGTACCGCTGGTTCCGCTACCGCCAGAATTACCAGCAATAAAAAACGAATGCCAATCGTAAGCAGATGGATAAGGATTTCCTAATAAACACCAACCCGCCCCAAACGTGTTTGAGGTAGCAGTATATGAAACAGGCATAGTAACATTTCCTTGATTAACACTTCCAACAAGATCAAGTGTTACGGTATTTTGTGTGTTGTTTGTTCCTGTTAATCTACCATTATCACTTCTGTCGCCTCTTACAAATATTCTATACCCTTTACCTGTTTCTAATGAGTATGAAGTGCTGGCAGGAGAAGGCCATGTGTTTGTAGATTCGTCATAATAAAAGCAACTCGAACTGTTTGAAGTTGTTTGGTCAAAACCATTTGTGCTTCCTCCGGTTCCGGTAACAAACATTTCATTTTGCCAATCATCTAAAGTTGGGCTTATAATTGGGCTTGATAAAAATCTATATCTGCGAGAAACGGCCGGAACATATCTTTCAACAGCCACGCTACCCGAAATATAACTGCAAGTAATACAGCTTCCGTTTGCGATATTTGCTGTTGTGGTTGCTGATGAAATCAAACGTAAATATCCGCCAGTGTATAAAGTACCAACGGTAGGTGTGAGTGTGCCTGTTAAATTTAAAGTTCCACCCAAGGTTACACCGGCTGCATTGTTTATTGTTAAATTGTTTAAATTATCGCTTACAAACATTGATGCAGGAACCGTTTGTGCCGAAGCGCTATTAAATACAACTGTTCCACTGCTTCCGTTAATATTTCCTGAAGTTTTTGTAATACTACCAGAGATGGTTAATTGATGACCGCCAATTGATAATGTTCCACTGGTAAGTGTTAGCGAACTACTAATTGTAATATTAGAACTTAATGTGATTCCCGCACTATTATTTACCACAAGATTGGTAATTGTAGGAATAATAGTTCCATCTAATGTTTGATTTGAAGCGCCATTCAAATTAACTGCTCCTGTACCCGAATTAATGCTACCCGAAGTTTTGGCAATACTTCCACCAATATTTAAAGTATAGGTATTTAAATTAAGAGCGCCATTGGTAAGCGTTAATAAATTAGATACAGTTAGGTTTGTGCTTAATGAAACTCCTGCAGCATTATTTATTGTTAAATTATTTGTGGTAAGGCTCGCATTATTAGAGATAGTTTGTGCTACGCTTCCGTTAAAATTAATTGTGCCTGATGAGCTAATGCTACCCGAACCACTTGTTGTGCCCGCAAGCGACAAGGTGTAAGCGCCAACATCAAACAGACCAGAAGTAAGCGTTAACGATCCGGCAACAGAAGCATTTGTAGTTAGTGATACGCCTGTTGAATTATTTATAATAAGATTATTAAAAGTTGTTGCAGCATTTCCTGAAATAACTTGAATAGCAGTTCCATTTAAGTTGACGGTGCTAGCACCTGCCGTAAATGTTCCATTATTTATTATGTAGTAGCTGAGGTTGTGAGTGTATGTTGACGCATTAAAAGTTGTTCCAGAACCAATTGATAAAGTGTCAGTAATTGTTAACGCAGCAGCAGCTGTTGCCGAAGCAGTACCTGATAAATATAAACCTCCACTAATGTTCATTGCTGACGCAGGCATTGTTTTGATTCCGCTTCCGCTTAGTATCAATTTATGGTATCCGGGTGTTGAACCATTTGGGTTAATAACGGTTTGTGCTGTTCCGTTGTACTCTACAGTATTATGATTTAAACCAGCGTTTAAAACACCTGTACCTAAAAGGGAAAGAGTGCCTGAAATTCGCATAACATTATCAACACCCAAAGTTAGTGTTGCACCATTTGCAATGGTTATATTGTAGAAATTAGTAGGATCGGCCATAGTAGCAGAGGCGCTTGTAAACAATACAGTACTTGTTCCTGCATTAAAAGTTCCCGAGTTATTCCAAGCTCCTGCACCTTTTGTAATGGTTAATGTTGGTGTGCCGTTTGTTGCATTTAATATACCGTTTGCATCAATAGAAATCATTCCAATAGTTGTTGTTCCTGTTGGTAAAATAGGGTCAAAATTTGTGTTACCGGCATCATAAATATGAACGTGAGAAGAGTCGTTCGGTACACCCGGGGCCCAGTTTCCCGCATCATTCCAGTCGGTTGAGTTATAACCAATCCAATCACAATCGTTTCCTGCAGCCGAAGTCCCGAGGGTCCAGTATTTTAGATTAAAAGCAGTTTGAGCTAAATATGTTAAATTTACGTTTGCCAGCCCACCCCAATAATCAATGGTACTATGGTTTGATCGACCATGGTCATCAAGCATATATGGCGAAGCTTTATAATCATAAAGAGCAAGATCATTCATGTTATTTCCGTTAAGTTCCGAAACCAAATAATGTAGGTTAACGGTAACTTTTGCCAGGTTGCTTCCACCTGTTTGAATAAAACTATAGTAGCGATGAATGGCACTTACATTCCATGTATGTGAAGTTGTTAAAACAATTTTAACACTCATAGTTGTTGGAAGCGTTCCTAAATTTGAAAAATTGATTGTTGTAAACTGGTTACCAAAACTGTAGGGTGTTAGCGCCACAAAGGTATTACGTGTTACTATTCCGGTTACATCACCTGTGCCTGTTGTGGTTGCGGATGCACCCATAGTAAGCGAATAATTATTTGTATCAATATCCAATGCACCCTTTGTTGCTGATGCGTTTGCGCTTACTAAATTTAAAACTCCGTTTACGGTAATATTGCCATCTGTAGTTTTATAATTGTTACCGGTGCCACTAATTGTAAGGTTGCTATATGTTAATCCCTTAACAGTTTGTGTTGTTCTTGCTAAATAATTAACAGTAGTTCCGGCAGCAATAGTTGTTGAGCTAAAGGCGGGAAAAGTTGTTGCAGTTGCAGCACCTAAATTAAAATATCCAGAAGCAAGGTTTAGCGAGCCGGTTGCCGTTAACTGATAACCGCTATCATTAAAATTACTATTTGAAACATTACTTCCAATTGTAAAGGGATTAGCACCAATATTTTTTGCTGCGCCAAGTTTTACGCCACTTGCGTTTTCAATTTTTACTCCTCCGCTACCCGACCAAGTTGAAGGAAATTCAGCACCCGTAGTTTGCAAAGCGCTTCCTTTGTATTGAAGGGTAGCTGATGCGCCATAGGTTATTGCTGCACTTGCTGTAGCAGTACCTTCCATGGAAAGTGTTCCATTTACGGTAACACCAGTTGTTGTTTTTGTACCAGAGCCCGAAAGGGTAAGGTTATAATAAGTTAAGCCGGCAACGGTTTGAGCGCCACCATTCCAGTTAACAGTACTTGTATCAGTTGTAAAAGTTCCTGCATTTGTACCGGTACCACCTAAGTTTAAAGTGCTTGAGCCTCCTTTAAGTGTTCCTGCAGTTATTGAAAAAAAACCACTCACGGTATGAGATAATCCGGTTCCTAACTTAAGTGTTCCGCTTGCACCATTTACGTCTAATGCCGCACAACTTACATTGCCAGTAAGTGTTGCTGTTCCAGAAGATTTGGTTATGGATACAACCCCAATTCCTGTTGTAGTAAAACCAGCAATATTTTGAGACGCTGTTGTTCCTGTTATGGTAATATTTGAAGTTCCTGCAGTGAGCGTTCCTTTTTTTATAAAATCGCCATGAAAAGTTAGCGCCAAATTATTTGTGATTAAGGTTGCATTAGTGTCAATATTTAAAGGAACATTGGTATTGGCGCCAAAAACTTTTGCTGAATCTATAGTAATGGCCCCGATGTTTTTTATCACCACACCGCCAGTTGCAAGAAAAGGGGTTTTCCATTCTTCGGCAGTAGCAGTGTAGGAGGCGGGTTTATTATACTGTAAAGTTGCGGCTGAGCCATAGGTAACCACACCAGCCCCAGTAACCACAATAGATGCTGTGCCTTCCAGTGATAATACTCCGTTTACGGTAGGTGTTGTTGCAAAAGTTTTTGCGCCCGACCCCGAAAGTGTTAAATTACTATAGGTTGCAGGCATACCTGTTTGTGCTACACCGGTATAATTAACAGTGCTACCCGAAAAAGTTGTTAAAGTACCTCCAATGGTTGTCGAAAAAAACGTCCCACCAACATTTAGTGTGCCGGCTGCCGAAAATATAATACTCGGACTTGTACTACCAGTAGGATTAATTGTTATGTTGCCCGAAACAGTTAAAGTTCCGGTTGAAATAGTTATTTGATGGCGAACATTTGTAAACGAATTCGTAAACGCTATACTTGCTGCGCTTACGGTTCCTGCCCCAACATCTAAAGTATTCAAACCTGCACCTGATCGAGGAATTGTAATTGCTGCAGAAACGGCTAATGTAATTCCTGAATTTACCGTGAGAGTTGAAGTTGAATTTGCCGTTGAATAGGAAATGCTGGTACAAGCAGCATTTGAAGTTACTGTAACAGTAAAACCACCTTCAATAGTAACCGCATCACCCATAGCAGGAACGCTTGCCCCTGGCGTTCCTCCAGATTGAGCCGACCATGTAGCGGTAGAGTTCCAGTTGCCAGTTGCAACCGAGTATCGCGCAGCGCTAGCAAAAGAAGCAGAAAATAAAATTGTTAAGCATACAAAAAGTGATTTGTGGAAGCGTGATAAATTCATAATATTGATGATTAATGTTTTGTGATTTGAGTATAAATTATTTGGTATAAATCTTAATACGATAATGTTTTTCTATTGAACGCATGTATAAAGAAAGTATGAACAACCCAGTCATTACTAACCGTCTATAAGCGAAGGCACAAATATTCAACACAAAACAGCATAAAAAATCTCCAATTATTTAAACAATAAAGGCATGCAAGGCGTTTAAAAAACCACACGTTCATTTATGTTTGTTTTGTTATTTAGGTGTTGGTATTAGAAATTTTTTGGGTTTAATTCTTAAAAAAGATTTTTTACAATAAGCTGATTGGGTTTTAATACAAAAAAGGGGTGGGCGCATATCAGCCACTAAATTTATTTATTTTATAAAACCCACCCACCTAAAACCAATAATGTGAAAACCGGCTTAAAAAAACAGATCAGTTAAATAAAATATATCTATAATTTTGAAACATGATTTTGAAAGATAATAACTATAGAAATAGCGATTCGTATCCAAAATTATTTGACGCCTTATTGCTCACCTCGCAATTACTTATTAGTAATAAAGAGTTAAACATTGTGATGAACGAAGTGATAGGTATTATGGGTAAAGCCACACAAGTCGATCGATGTTATGTGATACAGAATAAAACCATTAATGGCGAAATAACAGAGATGCTTAATGCCTGGAAATGGGAAAACACTGACAAAAAAAACGAATTATTTGAAGATGTTTTATGGAAAGAAATTGTAGAAGCAAAAAACATTTTACAAAACGGAAATTATTATAAATCCAATACCGCTGAAGTAAAAGATGTCTTTTTAAAAAAGATATTAGAGAAACGAAACACAAAAAATATTCTTTATGCCCCCATTATTTTCGATAACAAGTTTTGGGGATTTATAGGGTTTGACGATTGTACAACAGAAAGGGTTTGGCAGGAACATGAAATAAATACACTCATCTCTATCTCTGCAAATATTGGAGCATTTTTAAAAAGAAAAGAGTTAAGTGTTGAGTTAAAAAAACAGAACGAATTAGTAGCCAAACAAAAAGATTTTTACGAATCAATTTTTAATAATATCCCTGCTGACATTGTGGTTTTTGATAATTTGCAGCGGTATTTATTTGTAAACAAACACTCGATACAAGATGATGACACAAGAGAGTGGATCATAGGCAAAGACGATTTTGATTATTGCCGACATCGTGGAAAAGATATTAAGTTGGCAGAAAAAAGAAGAGAGCGGTTTAATAAAATGTTGATTGATAAAGAGCCTTATTCCTTCGAAGAAAAATTTGATTTAGGAAACGGAAAGTTTAGGCATCACCTAAGAGCCCAACATCCAATTATTAACGAGTCGGGTAATGTGATTTTTTCTATCGGATACGGAATTGATATTACCAAAAACAGCGAACAGGAAGAGATTATCAAGAAGCAACAAGAGGCTATTTCATATTCACCAGAAGGCATTGCTTTGTTGCACCCCGATGGTTCATACAACTATATGAACAGGGCTCACGAAGAAATTTATGGTTACAACACAGGAGAACTTATTGGAAAAAGCTGGCCCATTTTATATGAGCAAGATGAAGTTGACAGAATTAACAATTTTATATTTCCGGAACTTAAAGAAAAAGGTTTTTGGAGAGGAGAAGCTTTAGGGCTTACTAAAAAGGGAGAGCACATATTTCAGGATATCACTTTAAGGCTATTGCCCGATGGCACATTAGTTTGTATTACCAGAGACATTTCGGCTTTAAAGCAAAGCATGAAAGAATTAGAGCAAGTAAACCAAAAATTAGAGTTGGCCATTAACGCATCAAACTTAGGAATGTGGGAATGGAGCAGTGATAGTGATGAGGTAAAAAGCAACAAAACCTATAACCAGATTTTAGGATACAGCCAAGGAGAAAAGCACACAAGAGAATCGTGGCTTAATGATCTTCACCCCGAAGACAGAGCAATTGCATTGGCAGAAATTGCAAAGCAAAAAAGAGGAGACACCAGCAACCAAACAAGCATTTTTAATTATGAATACCGAATCAAAACCAAGAGCGGAAACTATATTTGGGTTTTGGATATTGGCAAGGTGATAGAATACGCAGAAGATGGAAGCTCAAAAAACACCTTGGGTTTTATTTTAGATATTACCGCTAATAAAAAAGCTGAAGAAAAAATTCTGGAAAGCGAAAAGCGTTATCGAGATTTGGTTGAAAATTTAAGAGAGATTATTTTTGAAATTGACAAAACCGGAACATTCATATTTTTAAATTCGGCATGGAGCAAATTAACAGGATATTCAATTAAGGAATCGGTTGGAAAACCATTTACAGATTTTATTTCAGAGGGTTCAAAAAAGCCGTTCAATGAAATTTTCAAAAAGTTTACACAACCATCAAAAACACATAACCTTCATAGTGAAATAGCCTTTCAGCATAAGTCGGGCGAGGAGCTGTGGTTTGATATTGAGATAAATAAAGTTGTTGGTAAAAACGGAGAACATATTGGTTCATTTGGTTCAATTGAAAACATCACCATCAGAAAAAAGGGAGAAGAAGAAACTAAAAATGCCCTTGAAAAAGAGAAACAATTAAGCGAATTAAAATCGCGTTTTGTGAGTATGGCATCGCACGAATTTAGAACACCACTTGCCGGAATTAGAAGCAGTGCAGAATTGATGCAAATTTATTCGCAGCGCAATAATGATTTGAAAAAGCAGGTTGAAAAAGCAGGGATGGATAAAAAAATCGAAAGCATTATTTTTGATGTTGACAGGATAACCTCATTGTTAATTGATATCCTTACCATCGGCAAAATTGAATCATCGAAAGTGCCTTACAAACCTGAGCAGTCAGACATCATTGTTTTTATTTATAATTATTTATCAAACGAATCGCTGAGGTTTCTTGAAAGCCATGCAATTAGTTTTGTAAAAGATTGCGACTCTCTATTGGTTCACTTCGACCCAAAATTACTTGGTCATGTTTTTAATAATTTAATGAGCAATGCCGTAAAGTATTCGCCATCTGAGTCAACCATTACCGTATCCATTGAAAAAGAAAAAAGCAACGTAAAAATTTCATTTAACGATAGCGGAATGGGAATTCCAAAAGAAGAGCTAGGATTAATGTTTGATTCGTTTTACAGGGGTTCGAATGCAGATAACATACCGGGCACAGGACTAGGTTTATCTATTGCGAAATATTTTGTGGATTTACACCAAGGCAGCATTGCAATAGAAAGCGAACTTAATGTAGGCACCAAAGTGATTTTAACTTTACCCGTCTAGCGGAATTCGTTTTTTATAATCAGTTGGGCTTTTACCGTATTTGGTTTTAAAACATTTGCTGAAATATTGTATAGAACAGAAGCCTGTACAAAACGAAATTTCGCTGATAGAAAGATTGCTTTTAAGCACCATCATTTCGGCCATTTGAAGCCTGTATTCCGTAATTAATTTATTGATGGTTGTGTGCTTTATTTTTTTACATTGTCTTTGTAGGGTAGACAAGCTCACATTTAATTTTTCTGAAATTTCATGGATAGAAAGTTCAGATGATGCATATTTTTCGCTGATAAGCTTATCCAGTTTTTCGGCAAAGTCACTTCCAGCGTTACGGTCTAAAAACTCTTTATTTTTATTTAAAACAGTATTAACAGGATTATGTAAAAGATCAAATTTATAGGCTAATAATGCTCTGATTTTATCAAGGAGTTGTGATATTCTAAAAGGTTTAGTGATATAATCAATAGCACCAACCTCATAGCCTTTTTTAATATGTTCGTCAGAATCGAGGGCCGATAATAACAGAATGGGTATTTCGGCATATAAGGAATTATGTTTAATTATTTTAACAAGATCAAGCCCCGATTTTCCGGGCATTAAAATGTCGGATAAAACAAGATCAATTTTTTCATCACTTAATATTCTTAATGCGTCATCAACATTTGAAGCCGCAAAACAAGAAAAATATAAACTGATCATTTCGTTCAGATCGTTTCTTAAAGTACGGTCGTCCTCAACAATTAAAATTTTAAATTTTTTATTTGTGATCATAGGTCATTGGGATTTCAAGAGAAACTGAAAAAGCATTTTCTAAATTAGTTATTTTCATTGAACC
>CAIUEQ010000243.1 GCA_903898215.1 uncultured Bacteroidota bacterium
GCAGAAGTGAAGCAACTGCCAATCACCTTGCCGAAAAAATTATTTCGGATATGAAACAAATTATTAAAGGAAAGTAAAAGTAGTTATTAGGTTATTTAGTTATTAAAAGTAGCTAATAGCAAAAAACTCAATAACAAATAACTAAATAACTATTAATTGACAACAATGCTCGAAAACACAAACAGAACAGATATTTCAACTCTTGGTGAATTTGGTTTGATAGAACATCTTACTTCACAATTTGAAATTAAAAATAATACCACTTTAAAAGGTGTGGGTGATGATGCAGCAGTTATAAAAGTTGATGGTAAATGCTTGTTGGTTACAACTGATTTATTACTAGAAGGAATTCATTTTGATCTTAGTTATTACCCACTAAAACATCTTGGTTACAAAGCTGTGTCAGTTAATGTTTCTGATATTTATGCAATGAATGGAACTGCAAAACAAATTACCGTTTCTATTGGAATGTCTAGTAAATTTTCGCTCGAAGCGATTGAAGAAATTTATGAAGGAATAAAATCTGCTTGCGAACATTATGAAGTTGATTTAATAGGTGGCGATACGTCTGCTTCGAAGCAAGGTTTAATTTTAAGTATCACAGCAATTGGTGAAGCTGAAGAAAAAAATATTGTATACAGAAAAGGTGCTAAAGATGGCGACTTATTATGTGTAACAGGAGATTTAGGTGGTGCGTATGTTGGCTTACAAGTTTTGGAAAGAGAAAAAATAGTTTTCCTTGCCGACCCAAATGCACAGCCTGACTTGGATGGTCATGATTATATTATCGGCCGTCAATTAAAACCGGAAGCACGAAAAGATGTGATAGACTTTTTTAAGAAAGCTGAATTATTACCAACATCGATGATTGATATTTCTGATGGACTTTCTTCTGAGATTTTTCATTTGTGTTCGCAATCGGAAATTGGAATAACTGTTTATGAAGATAAAATTCCGATTGACCCTACAACTTATAATATGGCTCGTGAATTTGATTTTGATCCAACGATGACAACCATGAATGGTGGTGAAGATTACGAATTGCTTTTTACTATCGATCAGAAAGATTACGACAAAGTAAAAAATGATCATAATATCACTGTTATCGGACATTGTGTTCCAAGAGGTGAAGGCATTCATATGATTTCAAAAAGTGGAAATAAACATCCATTGAAAGCACAAGGGTGGAAAGCATTTTAAAGTTTATAAAAGTTTGATGTTTGACAGTTTGGTGTTAACTCCGAACAATTAAACAATCAAACTACAAACAAAAACATGGCAAGAATATTAGCAATTGATTATGGTACAAAACGCGTTGGATTAGCGGTTACTGACCAGTTGCAAATTATTGCCAATACATTAACAACAATACATGCAAAAGATGCTATTCAATATTTAAAAGAGTATTTAGCAAAAGAAGAAGTGGAATGTTTTGTTGTAGGAAAGCCGATGAAAATGGATGGTTCAAATTCAGAGTCGGCTGTTCATGTTGAAAAATTTATAAATTTGTTGCGTAAGAATTTCCCTACAATTCCAATTGAAAGAATGGATGAACGTTTTACTTCAGTTATGGCAAAACGAACTTTGTTGGAAATGGGATTGAACAAAAAAGACAGAGCAAATAAAAGCAGCCTTGATCAGATAAGTGCAGCAATTATTTTGCAAAGCTTTCTTGAAACAAAAACTAATAACTCATAATTCAAAACTCATAATTTAAGAATGATATTACCAATTGTAGCTTACGGAGATCCAATACTAAGAAAAAAAGGAAGCCTTGTTCAAAAAGATCATGATGGACTTGAAATGCTTATCGAAAGCATGTTTGAAACTATGTACGAATCGCATGGTGTTGGACTTGCTGCTCCACAAATTAATAAGTCAATTAATCTTTTTATTTTAGATACCTCACCGTTTGAAGATGAGAAATATCCTAACTTAAAAAAAGTGTTTATCAATGCTGAAATTTTAGAAGAATCGGGCGAGAAATGGGAATATGAAGAAGGCTGTTTAAGCATTCCACATATTCGTGAAAATGTAAATCGTAAACCTTCTATTTTAATAAAATATCAGGACGAAAATTTTGATGTTATTGAGGAATCATTTGACGGAATTGCAGCGAGAGTTATTCAACATGAATATGACCACATCAAAGGTATTCTGTTTATTGATCATATAACAGAATTCAAAAAGAGATTGCTGAAAAATAAGTTGCTAAATATTTCAAAAGGAAATATCGATGTGAGTTACAAAATGAGATTTCCTACTTTAAGATAACCGAAAAAAAAATTACATTTTATATTTCTTCTTGATTTGGAAGAAATAACTTCTGCTAATTTCAAATGGTTTTTCTATTCCTTTTAAATACAATCTTCCTGTATCATTTGCCC
>CAIUEQ010000244.1 GCA_903898215.1 uncultured Bacteroidota bacterium
ACTATGTTAAATTATTCAAAATTAAATATTTCAGCTATTTCAATTAGTGGAGTTCCTCAGTCGTTTTCCAGAAATGATTCCAATATATTCATTTCTTTAAATCAAGTAAAAAATATTGGTGATACTTTTATTTTAAGAATAATTTACAATGGCCATCCTCAAACGGATTCAAAATGGGGAGGCTTTTATTTTAGTGGTACTTATGCTTACAATATGGGAGTTGGTTTTGTGGCCGATCCTCATAGTTTTGGAAGATGTTGGTTTCCTTGTTTTGATAATTTTATTGAACGTTCAACTTATGATTTTCATATCACAACTGATAGCGGATATAAAGCTGTTTGTGGTGGCCTATTGCTGTCATCTATCGTTAATGTTGACAATAGCATTGTATGGCATTGGAAAATATCCACACCAATTCCAACATATTTAGCTTCTGTTTCGGTGAGCAATTATGAGTTTATAAATTCTGTGTACTCGAGCGTAATTCAAAACAAAAATATTCCAATCATCATTGCAGCTCATGCAATTGATACTCAAAATGTAAAAAACTCTTTTAGTAATTTACCACAAACTTTAGGTGTATTTGAAAATAAATTCGGACCTTACAAATTTGAAAGGGTTGGATATAATATTGTTCCTTTTTCTGGTGGAGCAATGGAACATGCCTGCAATATCACTTACCCTCATTTTGCAGTTGATGGGACCAAAAATTACGAAAACTTATATGCTCACGAACTTTCTCATCATTGGTGGGGAGATTTGGCTACATGCAAAACTGAAGGTGATATGTGGTTAAATGAAGGTTGGGCAGTGTATTCCGAAAAACTTTTTTTTGAAAATATTTATGGCAAACAAGCATACATGGATGCAGTAAAAAGCAATCACCTAAATGTATTAAGATATGCGCATATTATTGATGGCGATTTCAGAGCAGTTGCCGGAATACCTCATCAATACACGTATGGCGAACATGTGTATCATAAAGGCGGGGATGTAATTCATACATTGAGAAGTTATATGGGTGACTCTTCTTTTTTCGCTGCTTGTCATTCACATTTAAATGATTTTACTTTCAAAGATGTAACTACAAACAATAGGAAAATAAGCTTTCAAAATGCAACTACTGCTGATCTGAATTCGTTCTTTAACGACTGGATATTGAATAAGGGTTTTTGCGATTTCAGAATTCGTTCTATGGAAACTGATTCAAATTATCATACTACCGTAGTTATTCAGCAAGACCTCCGTGCTGCCAATGGATACTATACTAATGTTCCGCTTTCGATTTCTTTTTATGATAAAAAATGGAGTAAGGTTACTAAAAGTTTTTTGATGAGTGGTTCAAATAAAACTTTATTTTTTGACCTAGGCTTCACTCCTGTTTTAGCAATTATTGATGTAGACGAAGCAATTAGTTTTGCAAGGTCAAAATCAACTGCAGTAATAAAAGCAAATGGATTCACACAATTTCCTGATGCATTAATTAGCTTGATGGTTACTTCAATTACTGACTCTGCCTTAATCAATGTTGAACATCATTGGACAAGTCCGGATAGAGGAATGTGCATGGTTCCGGGGCTTTATTTATCCAACTATCGTTATTGGAAAGTTGATGGTATTTGGCCAGTAAATTTTAAAACAACAGCTTATTTTTATTATGATGGAACAACACCTGCTGATTTTAATGGCGGCTATTTAGATCATACTTTAATTAGGAATACTGAAGATAGTTTGTTTTTGGTTTGGAGGCTTAATGGTGAAAGTTATTGGCAAATTGTACCTGATAGCATAGCAGGTAAACAGATTGGGAATAGTGCTTTTGATAAAACCGGGAGGTTTTTATTAAAGGACTTAAAAAAAGGTGAATATGCTTTTGCCATGTATAATAAAGCATTGGCAGGAATCAAGGGTACAGAAAAAGATGAAGATCAACTTCAAATGAACATTTATCCTAATCCTTCAAAAGAACTTTTAAAAATTGAAATAAATTTTTTTCATCAGGATGGAATAATAAATATTATAAACATGCAGGGTAAAATAGTTTCGCAAACTTCATGTTCTTCTATGCTTAATACAATTGAAATTGACCTGTCCTCAATTCAAAAAGGACTGTATATTATTCAGTTTTATGATGGGAAAAACAATCTGACAAAAAAAATCAGCATTCAATAATTTTTTCTACACCTAACATATATCCTTTTGCAAAGTCGTGGGCTTTTATACATTTGCCGCAATTAAAAAAAACAAAGAAATAAAATGAAAAACATAACAGTAATTGGATCAGGTACAATGGGGAATGGTATTGCACACGTTTTTGCACAAAACGGATACAGTGTATCATTAGTTGATGTGAGTGAGAGCGCTTTGCAAAAAGCATTAGCTACAATTGTAAAAAACATCGACAGACAAGTTACCAAAGGTTTAATAAAAGAAGAGGATAAAACCAACACACTTGGGAATATCAAAACATTCACTTCTCTGAAAGAAGGGGTTGCAAATGCCGACCTTGCAATAGAAGCTGCTACTGAAAACATGACCATCAAACTTGATATTTTCCGTCAGTTAGATGAGTTAGCCCCTTCAGCTTGTATTTTGGCCAGCAATACTTCATCAATTTCAATTACCAAAATTGCCTCAGTAACTAAAAGACAAGATCAAGTAATTGGAATGCACTTCATGAATCC
>CAIUEQ010000245.1 GCA_903898215.1 uncultured Bacteroidota bacterium
GTAATCTTGTATCTGTAAGTAGCGGAGCAACATTTTATGCAAACTTAAGTTCGTGGAGAGGTGCTTATGGTTTAGATAAAAACTCTTTATCGTATCGCCCTGCATTCACAAACTCTGCAAATAATCTTGCACCAAATATTTTAGATAGCGCTTGTTGGTCGATGAATGGAAGAGGAATGCCAACAACAATTATTACAAGCGATATAAATGGCACTGCAAAAAGTTCGAGTGTATTAACAGGTGCTACAGATATTGGAGCATATGAATTTACACCATCAGTAAATCCACCATTTGCTATTGCATTACCGGCAACACCAACAGCAAGTAGCACTCAGTATTTTTCTTTCGGCAGTGATACCATTGCACAAATTGTTTGGGGAACAAGTGTTCCTTCATCTATCACAGCACAATTATATTCAGGAACAAATGCACCACAAGTTGGCGGCACATCATTTTATCAAACCAATGCCTATTGGAATATTTTAGCACCGGCAGGCACTTATAGTTACAACCTAAAACTGGATTATAAAAAGAACTGGTTGCAAAATATTCCGAGTGAAAGTAATATGGTTATTGCACAAAAATCAATAGCAATACCTTGGGCAATTGCATCATCAACTCATACCATTGATACCATCAATAATATCATGTCGGCAAATGGACTTACACATTTCTCCTACTTTGCAGGAACAGATGCAACATCACCATTGCCTGTTCAATTAATGAACTTTACTGCTGAATTAATAGGAAACGAAGTACGTTTAAATTGGGAAACAGCAAGTGAATTGAATAATGATTATTTTGAAATACAGAGATCGTTTAATCCAGCAGCCAACAGCCAATGGCTAACAGCCGGAGCTGTTAAAGGAAATGGTACAACAAATTTGGTAAGTAATTATCAGTTCACGGATGTCTCGCTTCTAGACTACGCTCGAAGTGACAAGGCAAACAATAAACAACAAACCTCAAACAATTTATACTATCGTATACGACAAACAGATTTTGATGGCAATAGCACTTTGACTGATGTGAGAGTAATTAACTTTAATCAAACAAAAAATAGCTATTGGAATATTTATCCCAACCCTTCAACAAACGAATTGCATATTGAAACATCAACAAATGAAAAACGGAATGTTCAATTGTTTGATATTACTGGTAAAAAGGTAATGGAGAATATTTTGTTTGCCAATACCACAACAATTAATACATCATCACTGAATGAAGGAATGTATTTTGTTAGAATAACAGATGTTAATGGTGCAATTATCAAAACACAAAAAGTTACAGTTATGAGATGAAGGTTAGTCACTTCGAGTTGTCATGTCGAGCGGAGTCGAGACATTGCGTGGCTTTAGCTTTGCGTTGTATCGAGAAGAGATGAATGCAGTTCTCGATACTTCTCTTCAACAAACCTTTCCCAAAGAAACTCGAACTGACTTTTTAAAAAAAAGTTGCGGTGGTGAAGTGATATGTTATAAACTAAAAACCAAATTACTTTTAATTCCCCAACCTTGTAATTCCACCTATTAAAATAAACAGATCTTTTTCGATGCTGTAATCTTTTGCATAAAGGAAATTGAGTTTTTGTGCGGTAACATTATTGATATTTTTCTTACCTATTGAATCAAGAGGTGTGAGCACACCTGATTTTATTTTTGGCAAATTATTGTTTTCAAATTCGGCATAACCCACCCATGTTTTTTCGCCAAATAATACTTTAAAAATATTGCTGAAATAATTGAAACGTTTGTTTACAAATATTAATAAAATAGGGCTTATCGGTATCAATAAAATACTTACCAAAACATCAAAGATCCGTTTCTTTTTAAGTTGAATAGGAGTGTTTAGAGAAAGGTTTATTTCGAGTGTATAAAAATCACCCGGAGCATTTTTTGAATTACTTCCTATGATGAATAAACTTTCTTCAGGAACAATTTTAAATTGAATAAAAGGTTTGCGGATATTTCCCATCCACTGAATGATTTGTTGTGCCGAAATATCTTTCGAACAAAAAATAATTTCTTCCACTTTAAACAGATCCACTATTTCGGCAAGCTGATTAACGTTCCCCAAAAAATGGTCATCAGTTTCTTCGCCTGCATCAATGCTTACATATCCTGCATATTCGCATGATGCTTTCGATTTGATCAAAAGATCTTGCACGCGAAGCACTTCATTTTTATTTCCTACAATAATTGTTTTGGTATCGAGTTCCATTGCAAGATTTATTTTTTTATGCCGTATTGCATAAACAATTAACCTGTTGAAGTAAGCAATGAACATGGCACTTAGCGCACCTAAAACAATAACAGCACGCGAAAAACGATATCCTTCAGGAGCAAAGGCATAAAATACCGAAATAGAAATTGAGCCAAAAAGAATTCCGTTTAAAATACTCAAAAATGAACGTGGTTTTTCGTAAGCTTCGGCAAGGTATAATCCAACAACCCACAGCAAAGAATATACAACACTGTTCACGGTCATAAATGCTATCGGAAAATAATCACCTTCAATTGCTTTAACATGATGTTCCCAATATTCCTTCACTAAAAACATTCCTCCATACATGAAAACAAAATCCATCACAGGCATATACAGTTTTTGTATCAGCCTCATGATAATTGAAATTCCGGCACGGATATAAATGGCAATGTTTATTAAAAAGCTGAAAGCCTGTGCATGCTTTTGGGTATAATGCTTTTGAGCAAAAGTGATCATGGCACGATAAAAAATGAACACATAATTAATGCTCGTTTTTTTTGTGCTCTCGCCTTTGTAATGAATAATTGTTGTATCGGGGAAATAATAATTTTTGTATCCTGATTTGCTTATACGATAGCAGAGGTCAATATCTTCGCCATACATAAAATAGTCTTCATCAAGCAATCCGATTTTATCCAATACTGATTTCCTGAGCATCATAAAAGCTCCGGCCAAAACTTCTACCGAATGGGTTTTGTTTTTATCGAGATACCCTAAATGATATTTTCCAAAACGTTTTGACTTTGGGAAAATAGTTGCGAAACCAAACATCTTATAAAAGGCAACTTTGGGAGTTGGCAAACCTCGTTTTGATTCGGGAAGAAAATGACCTTTCCCGTCAATCATCTTTACACCAAGTGCACCGGCATCAGGAGTGGCATCCATGAATGCGATCGTTTTTGTAAAACAATCTTCTTCAACAACTGTATCAGGATTTAGTAATAAAACATATTCACCTTTTGAAAGATGAATGGCCTGATTATTTGCTTTTGAGAAACCGGTATTTTCTTTGTTTTCAATTAGGATAACTTCAGGAAATTTCCTTTTTACCATCTCACAACTTCCGTCAACCGAGTGATTATCTACAACAAAAACTTCTGCTTCAATCCCCTGAAGAGCTTTACGTACCGAATGTAATGCTTGCTCTAAAAAATACTTTACGTTATAATTAACTATGACGATTGACAGCTTCATTAAAAATTTATTTTCAGGGTAATATAAAACACGTTGCAGTTGGTTAGTATGATGATTTGCTAAGGTATTATTAACGAATATAAGAAATTAAATATTGTATGGAACACGCAAAGCAATAGATCTTCCCAAAGTAATTTCATCGGCATACTCTAATTCACCGCCAATAGCTATTCCTCGTGAGATACTGCTGATAACAACATCCATACTTTTTAGTTTTTTTGACAAATAAAATACAGTTGTATCGCCTTCCATGGTTGCGCTAATTGCCATGATAATTTCTTTTGTTTGTTCTGTTTTTATGCGATTAATTAATGAATCAATATTCAACGTATCAGGTCCGATTCCATTAACAGGAGAAATTAATCCTCCTAAAACATGATAAGTTCCATTGTATTGGTTGGTGTTCTCAATTGCCATCACATCACGCAAATCTTCTACAACACAAATAAGTTGTTGGTTGCGTTTTGGGCTATTACAAATATTACATAGTTCATTGTCTGAAACATTTCCGCAACGTTTGCAATACTTAATATTTGTTCTCAGTTTTATAATGGATTCACCAAGTTTGCTTACTTCATTTTCCTGTTGTTTTAAAAGGAACAGCACCATTCGTACAGCCGATTTTTTTCCTATTCCAGGAAATTTTGAAAGCTCGTTAACAGCTTCTTCAATAAGTTGTGATGGATAATTCATGGAGGGCAAATGTAAGAAAAATCTTTACCTACATAACGTCTTTATATTATTCAGGCCTAACATTAACATTACATTAAATATTTCTATTATCAAGTTCAGAAAACAATAAACTTAAAATATTTGAACATATTTGCCTGCTAACATTTGATTTAACATGAAAAAAATTATACTAACAACGCTGATGTTTTTGTCAGTCATTATTTTTACTACTACTCAAATTTTATCATTGCCAACTGGTGCAGCTGCACCGGCAACAGGTGGCCCGGCAGAGGGTGGGGCAACATGTTCTCAAAGTAGTTGCCATAGTGGTTCAGTTTCAACTGTTAGTAATGTACTCGTATCGGATATTCCTGCCGCAGGATATACTCCAGGATCTACCTATAATTTAACAGTAACAGTTATTGGTAGTGGATGGAAAGGGTTTATGGTTTCGGCTCAAAACAGTAGTGGAACTTTTCTTGGAACTTTGATAACAGGAACACTTTCAAAAATTGTTTTTGGAAATTATATTACACATTCATCTGATAAATCTACTTCACCTGCTGTTTGGTCATTCCAATGGAAAGCTCCGGCAGTTGGCTCTGGAGACGTAACATTTTATGGAGCATTTGCGATAACAAAATTCGCCACTCAAAAGCAGTCAATTACTGTTCATGAAAACAACGGAGCTGTTATTCCTCCGGTAGTTTCAACATTGCCTTCAACAAATATTTCTTCAACGGGTGCAACGTTAAATGGAACGGTTAATACCAATGGAAGGTCATATACAGTTTCGTTCCAATATAAAACGGCAACATCTCCTTGGATATTTTTAAATGCAAATCCGTCAACTTTAAACTGTACTTCAGCAACAGCTGATTCCTTACATATTTCAAGTATACCTCCAAACACAAACATCACATACAGAGCTTGCGCGTGGAATATTGGCGATACAACATGGGGAACAATTCAAACATTTACCACTCCTTCAAATACCGGAATAGATAACATAAAAAATTGTTCATCTTTTAATATTTATCCAAACCCTGCAATTACAAACCTGAATCTTTCTTTTGATTTAAATGAGAACGCAGAAGTGAAAATAAATCTATTAGGCGTTGATGGTAAAAGTGTTCGTGCTTTTTATAAAAATAATTTATCATCAGGAAAGCAAGAGTTAATATTTGACGTGAGTGATGTGAAAGCAGGAATTTATTTTTTACAAATGATAGTAAATAACCAAATCACTTACCAGAAAGTTTTGATCGGAAATTAAAACTGCCGAGTCTATTTTGTATATCAAATTTTTATATTCAGCACAGCTTAGGTTGTGCTGTTTTTTTTACAAATAGATTTTTATGTGGTTAACTATTTTTCCATTCACCCATCATGCAATATATTTTTGTTCGCATGTCGCCACTTATATTATTTGTTTTTGTACTGCTGTATTTTGTGTTATTGTTAAGCGTTGCGTTTTATACTTCACGAGGCAGCAACAACGAAACTTTTTTTATTGGAAATAAGAGCAGTCACTGGGCTTTGGTAGCTTTTGGAATGATTGGCACTTCACTTTCGGGAGTCACTTTTATTTCAGTTCCCGGCACAGTTGAACTTTCTCATTTCAATTATTTTCAAGTTGTACTCGGATATTTTTTAGGATATTTTGTAGTGGCTTACGTGTTGCTTCCGTTGTATTATAAGCTCAACCTTACGTCAATTTATAATTATCTCGATGGTCGTTTTGGAAAAAATGCCTACAAAACCGGAGCATTGTTTTTTATTCTTTCACGAACACTTGGTGCAACTCTCAGACTGTATCTTGTTATAAATGTATTGCAACTTTTTATTTTAGATGAGATGGGAATTCCTTTTCACATCACGTCAATTATTATCTTAGTGATGATATTACTTTATACATTTAAAGGTGGTGTAAAAACCATTGTGTGGACAGATACTTTGCAAACTTTTTTTATGTTGCTGGCTTTGGTTGTTTGCGTGTTTTATATCATGAACGATCTTGGATTAACATTATCATCAGCAATGAAACAATTAGATGATAGTGGCTATTCGCAAATATTTAATACCAATATAAATGATAAGAAATATTTCTTGAAACAAATTATTGGTGGTGCATTTATTACCATCGCAATGACTGGTTTAGATCAGGAAATGATGCAAAAAAATATCAGTGTAAAAACTCTTGGCAACTCACAAAAAAATATGATCACTTATAGTTCAGTGATGGTATTTGTGAATTTACTTTTTCTGTTTTTAGGTGGACTGCTTTATTTGTTTGCAGCGAGCAAAGGATTAACAGTAAAAGGTGATGACCTGTTTCCAACTGTTGCATTGAAACATTTACCCGGTGCGGTTTCCATCATCTTTATCATTGGTTTGATATCAGCATTATTTCCTTCAGCAGATGGTGCGATCACCGCATTAACTTCTTCTTTTTGTTTAGATATTTTAGGAATTCAACGCAATAAAAAGTTAACAGAAAAACAAAAGTCGAATACCCGAATGACAGTTCATTTATCTTTTGCGGTAATCTTTTTATTGTTTGTTTTTTTCTTCAAAGAATTGAACAATAAATCCATCATTTCAATTTTACTTGATGTGGCAGGATATACTTACGGACCGCTACTTGGCTTATTTGCATTTGGTATTTTAACCAAGCGAAAAATCAACGATAAACTTGCACCTTTGGTTTGTATTGTTGCACCAGTTTTGTGTTATATTTTTCAAACAAATACAGCAACAATTTTTGGCGATTATCAAATAGGAATTGAGATGCTCATTTTAAATGGAGCATTAACTTTTGCAGGATTATTTGCAATCAGTAAAAAATAAAACAGCATTTTTAATTTATTAGCTAATTAAAAAAAACTTTGCCAAAGAATGAACAGATTTTTAGAACAACTTAAAAATAAATCTGTGGCTCATTTTAATACTGTTTGTGGATGAATTATTCAAAAATAAAATTAGTTGATAGCAGCAACTAATTTTGCAATGAGGCTTGGATCTTTTTCTATGGCATTTCCTACAACAACAATATCTGCTCCTGCATCACATGCGGCTTTTGCGGCTTCGGGGGTTCTTATTCCTCCACCAACAAAAATTGGAGCGCTCACATTTTTTCTCACTGCATTAATAAGTTTTGCAGGTATCGGAAATTGTGCACCGCTTCCGGCATCCATATAAATAATTTTTAAACCCAGCATTTCACCTGCCATTGCAGTTGTTGCAGCAATGGCTGATTTGTCGGCAGGAATTGGAACAGTATTACTGATGTATGAAACTGAAGTGATATTACCTCCGTCAATAAGCATATATCCTGTTGGCAAAATTTCTAGATTACTTTGTTTTAAAGTTGGTGCAGATAGAACATGTTTTCCTATTAACAAATCGGCATTGCGACCAGAAATTAATGAAAGAAATAAAATTGCATCAGCATCTTTACTTATTTGCATCACACTTCCGGGAAATAATAAAACAGGAATTTTTGTATGTGATTTTATCAAACTCACACATTGTTCAAAAAAACCATTGGTAATTAGGCTGCCGCCAACTAAAATCAAATCAGCATTGCCCTCATTGCACATTTTACAAGTATCGGCAAGTTGTTGCTCGTCTGAAACGCTATCAGGGTCTATCAAAACTGCAAGCAACTTTTTGCCGTTGCCTTTGTTTTCAAGGAGGTAGTTTAAAATTCTATTTTTCAAATCAAAAATGTAGTAAAAAAAGGACAAGCAGTTGATTTATAAACCCTTTGTCTTTTATGTAAATCCTAGGCAAATAAACAACTTTTTATACAAATATTTTCTTATTCACAGCTAAACGATCAGCAGTACCTAAGGAAAATATTTTTTACAGGATACACATGTGGAAAATGTGATTTGATTTAAAAAATTATTGAGAGCATTTTTGGATAAAAACTCCCTAAGAATTTTTTAAGTATTAATTAACGATATCAAAACATCTTAAGGCAATAAAAATATATAAGCACATAACAATAAAATTATTAGTCAATCATGAGCAGCAAACCAACTAAAAAGAATGACGCAAAGGGGCTTCGTATCGATCGCTTTTTTACAAAAGAAGGTCTTAGTCCTTTCGACATGTTCGAATATGATTACAGAACTTCTGTAATTAAAAATCCGAACGGAACGAAAGTGTTCGAAATGTTAAATGTAGAAGTTCCTAATAGTTGGAGTCAGGTTGCAACGGATGTATTGGCACAAAAATATTTTCGCAAAGCAAGTGTTCCACAACCGGATGGAACAAAAGGAAGTGAATCATCTGTAAAACAAGTTGCACATCGCATGGCAGATTGTTGGATGCAATGGGGAGAAAAATATAATTATTTCGATTCGAGAGACGATGCTCAAGTCTTTTATGAAGAAATGGTTTATATGATCATTGGTCAGTATGCTGCACCAAATTCTCCTCAGTGGTTTAATACAGGTTTACATAGTTCATATGGAATTACAGGTGGTCCTCAAGGGCATTATTTTGTAAATCCTAAAACAGGAAAATTAGAAAAATCTACTTCAGCATACGAACGTCCTCAGCCACATGCTTGTTTCATTTTATCAGTTGATGATGATTTGGTAAACGAAGGTGGAATTATGGATCTATGGGTTCGTGAAGCACGAATTTTTAAATATGGTTCGGGTGTTGGAACAAACTTTTCGAAAATACGTGGAGCCAGCGAAAAACTTTCTGGCGGTGGAACATCATCAGGTTTGATGAGTTTCCTTAAAATTGGCGATCGTGCTGCAGGTGCAATAAAATCTGGTGGTACAACAAGACGTGCTGCTAAAATGGTTTGCCTTGATTTAGACCATCCCGAAATTGTTGAGTTCATCAACTGGAAAAAAAATGAAGAGAAAAAAGTTGCTGCATTAATTGCTGCAGGATATCCTAGCGATTATGAAGGCGAAGCATACGCAACAGTTTCAGGTCAAAATTCAAATAACTCTGTTCGTATTCCGAATGCTTTTTTCAAAGCTTTGGAAGAAGGAAAAGATTGGGACCTTGTTGGTAGAAGCAATGGTAAAGTGATGAAATCAATTCCTTCAAAAGAAATGTGGGACATGATTGCTGATGCTGCATGGGCTTGTGCTGATCCCGGAGTTCAATACGATACAACAATTAATGAATGGCATACTTGCCCTGAAGGCGGACAAATCAATGCATCAAATCCTTGTAGCGAATACATGTTTTTGGACAATACTGCATGTAACCTTGCTTCATTAAATCTAATGAAATTTTTTAACACCGAAACTTTAGAGTTAGATGTTAAAGCATACGAACATGCTGCACGTTTGTGGACAATGGTGCTTGAAATTTCTGTGTTGATGGCACAATTTCCTTCAAAAGAAGTTGCACAGTTATCATACGAATATCGCACACTTGGATTAGGTTATGCAAATCTTGGAACAGTATTAATGGTTGCAGGAATTCCTTACGATTCACCAAAAGCATATGCTCTTTGTGGTGCATTAACAGCGATCTTAAATGGTGTAGCTTATCAAACTTCTGCTGAAATGGCTCAGTATCTTGGACCATTTGCAAAATACGAAGAGAACAAAAAACACATGCTTCGTGTAATGCACAATCATCGTTTTGCAGCATACAATGCAGCACCCGAAACTTATGAAGGATTAACAGTTAAACCAATAGGTATTGACCCTAAATATTGCCCAGAATATTTATTAAAAGCTGCTTGCGATTCATGGGACAAAGCAGTGCAAATGGGAGAAAAATTTGGTTACCGTAATGCACAAGCAACAGTTATTGCACCAACCGGAACCATTGGTTTGGTAATGGATTGCGATACTACCGGAATTGAACCTGATTTTGCTTTGGTAAAATTCAAAAAACTTTCGGGTGGTGGATATTTTAAAATTATCAATCAATCAGTTCCGCTTGCATTAAAAAATCTTGGATATACTCCTTCAGAAGTTGATGCAATTATTCAACATGCAACTGGTTCGGCAACTTTAAAAGGTGCTCCGCATATCAATTATGAATCGCTTGCATTCCGCGGATTTACTGCTGAAGAAATTGAAAAATTAGATAAAGGTGTAGCCGGTGCTTTTGAAATCGGATTTGCTTTTAACCAATGGGTACTTGGAGAAGATTGTTTACAACGCCTTGGTTTTACATCAGAGGAATATAATGGAGCTAAATTTAATTTATTACGTAAACTAGGTTTTACCAAAACTGAAATTGAAGAAGCCAATGATTTTATTTGCGGAACAATGACAGTGGAAGGTGCACCATTTTTGAAAGATGAACATCTTCCTGTATTTGATTGTGCAAACCGATGCGGATCAAAAGGAGAACGTTATATTGCTGCTCAGGGTCATATCAGAATGATGGCAGCTGCTCAACCTTTTTTATCAGGAGCAATTTCAAAAACAATTAATTTACCTAACGAAGCAAATGTTGATGATATTAAAGATTGTTATCATTTAAGCTGGAGTTTAGGATTAAAAGCAAATGCATTGTATCGCGATGGTTGTAAATTATCTCAGCCATTAAGCAATAAATCAGATGTGGTTGATGAGGAAGAATTACAAGATGCAGTTGAACAAGTTTTAGGAGAAGATGCTCACAAACCGGTAAACGAACTTACCGCAGAGCAAGTAATCGAAGCTGCTCAGGCAATTTTAAATAAAAGCTCTGATACTTCATTTAAGAGCCGACTTGCAGGAGTTGTAGCTCGTAAAACTTTACCCGGAAAACGTAGCGGTTTCACACAAAAAGCAGTGATTGGCGGACAAACAATTTTTGTTCGTACAGGTGAATATGAAGATGGAACATTGGGAGAAATTTTTGTTGATCTTCATAAAGAAGGTGCAACACTTCGCTCATTGATGAATTGTTTTTCTATCGCAGTTTCTCTTGGATTACAATATGGAGTTCCTTTAGAAGAGTTTGTGGAGAAATTTACTTTCACACGTTTTGAGCCGGCAGGTATTGTAGTTGGACATGATAATATTAAAAATTCTACATCAATCGTAGATTATATTTTCCGCATGTTGGGATTTGAATATATCGGCAGAGAAGATCTTGTTCATGTTCCTCCAACAGAAACACAAAGAAATAATTTGGCAGCAAACCAATCTAGAAATAATGTAGCTGCATCAATGTCGTTAAATGCGCCAATGGCTGTTTCGATAAAACCATTACCGGTATTTGTAGAAAAAGCAACATCAACAGTTGGAGAAGCCTCAGGTGCAAATCAAGTAACCGAATATTTAAAAAGTATGGGCGATTCGCCAGCTTGTCCAAGTTGCGGACATATTACCATTCGCAGCGGTGCATGTTTCAAATGTTTGAATTGCGGAACACAAACTGGTTGTAGTTAAGCCACACTAATTCCCTCTACGTGTGGAGAGGAAATTTATTTTATATATATAAAGTCCCTCATCTGAAAAGTTGGGGGATTTTTTTGAAAATACGATTGAATAGATTTGGAAAGCCTCTAATTCCCTCTCCCGATAGCTATCGGGA
>CAIUEQ010000246.1 GCA_903898215.1 uncultured Bacteroidota bacterium
AAATATTTTCGAATGTTTTCTTAATTTATAAAGGATGGTAAATAATAAATATTTGTATAAAAGTTTTGTTTGATTGAAAAAGTGAGTACTTTCAAATCCATTTCCTATTATTGAAATAATATTTATGAATATTCAATCATTAAAAATCGCTGATATTACCAATCACCTTGAAAGTATTGCCCCACTTGCTTATCAGGAGGATTATGATAACTCAGGTTTATTAATAGGGTCATCTGAGTTTGAAATTAGTTCTGTGTTAATTGCCCTTGATTGTACAGAAGATGTTGTTGATGAAGCTATTTCCATAGGCTGTAATTTTATTGTATGCCATCATCCGATTATATTTAGAGGTCTGAAAAATATTAATGGTAAAAATGATATCGAGCGTGCAATTATAAAAGCTATCAAAAATGATATCGCGATATATGCTATTCATACCAATCTCGATAATGTTCATGTAGGGGTGAATAAAAAAATTGCCGACAAAATCGGATTACAGCACGTAAGGATTCTGTCTCCCCAAAATAAAATATTAAAAAAACTTGCAACATATGTTCCTATTGAACAATTAGAAAAATTGAAGAAATCCTTATTTGAAGCAGGTGCAGGAAATATTGGCAACTACGATCAATGTAGTTTTAGTGTTGAAGGAACAGGAACTTTTAGAGGAAATGAACAAAGCGATCCTTATGTAGGATTAAAAGGGGAACAGCATAATGAAAAAGAGCAAAAACTTGAAGTGGTTTTTCCAAGCCATTTAAAGCAAAATATTCTTTCGGCATTAATTAAAAATCATCCATACGAAGAAGTTGCTTACGATATCTATTCAATTGAAAATTTTTATGATCGAGTTGGTGCAGGTATGATTGGTGAACTTCCGTCACCTTTAACCCCAAATGATTTCTTGCAACTTTTAAAGAGTTCGATGAATTTAAAAAGCATTCGATATACAGAAGCTTCTCAAACAAAAATTAAAACAATTGCAATATGTGGAGGAGCAGGCAGTTTCTTGCTTAAAACGGCTCTTGCTCAAAAAGCCGATGCATTTGTAAGCGCGGATTTCAAATATCATGATTTTTTTGATGCCGATAAACGCTTGATGATAGCTGATATTGGGCACTATGAGAGTGAATTTTTTACTAAAGAGTTATTAAGAGATTTGATTCTCGAAAAATTCCCTACATTTGCCGTCCTTTTAACACAAATAAATACTAATCCGATTAAATATTTTTAAACTATGGCTGCAGCTTCTGAGATCAACGTAGAGCAAAAACTTAAAGCCCTGTATAAGCTTCAGGTTATCGATTCAAAAATAGATAAATTAAAATCTGTAAGAGGTGAACTTCCTATGGAAGTGATTGATCTTGAAGATGAAATCGAAGGTTTAGAAACTCGTCTTGTTAATATTAAGACAGAGATTAAGCAATTGGAAGAAGGAATCGGAGCTAATAAAGCTAAGATTGTAGATTCTAAAGCTCTTTCTAAAAAATACGAAAAGCAACTCGAAAATGTAAAAAATAATCGTGAGTTTGAGGCATTGAATAAGGAAATCGAAATTCAAGGTTTGGAAGTTCAGGCAGCCGACAAACGTATCAAAAATTTTCAATTCGAAATCGAACAAAAGAAACTTTCTGTTGAAACTCTTGCAGTTGAACTTGAAGGCAGGAAAATTGATTTGAAAACTAAAAAAGGCGAACTTGATAACATTATTGAGGAAACCGATAAAGAAGAAAAAGATTTGATGAAAATTCGCTCTAAGGCTGTAACAGTAACTGAAGAACGTTTATATTCATCATACGAAAAAATAAGAAAAAGTGTTAAAAACGGTATCGGTGTTGCGATGATTTTACGTGATTCGTGTGGAGGATGTTTTGCAAAAATTCCCCCACAAAAACAATCTGATATTAAACAACGTAAGAAAATATTGGTATGCGAACATTGCGGACGTGTGTTGGTTGATAACCAACTTGCTGAAGAAGTTAGCTTATAAATAAATCATGAATCCATTTAAAAGGGCAAAAATACTTTGGTGTTTACTGCCCTTTTTTTGTGTCTATAGTTCAAGTGCATTAACTACACAATCAGGTTTTGTTTTTTCTCAAAACTGCGTTGATGCTGAGAAAAACATCAAAATATTAAAACTTGAAAAAGCAAAAACGATTCTTGAACTTGAACGTGTTATAAATCCAAATAATGTTGCAGTTGATTATTTAGAAGACTTTATTGATTTCTATTTTCTAATTACCAATCAGCAAATTGAAGAGTTGCATCGACTCGAAAATGCAAAAGATATTCGACTTAACAAGATTAAAAAATCAAACCCAAACTCTCCTTATTTTCTGTATTCTCAGGCTGAAATAAATTTGCATTGGGCATTTGTAAGGGTTATTAATAACGAATTTGTAAGTGCTGCTTTAGAGTTTCGTACGGCTTATCAGTTATTGAAAATTAATGATAAAAAATTCCCCAAATTTTCTCCGAATAAAAAAAGTTTAGGTATGCTTCATGCTGTCCTTGGTACTGTTCCTGAAAATTATAAATGGATCTTAAATGTTATTGGAATGAATGGAAAGTTTGCGGAAGGTTTAAAAAATATTAAGGAGTTTGTTGACCAAAAGGAATATCACCAAGAATGGCTGCTGGAAAAGCAAAGTGCAGAATTTTATTATAATTTTTTATTGTTGAATTTTGGAGATAAAAATGATTGTTGGAAATTTTGCGAAAAAGTAACTGCTGATTTTGAGACAAATTTATTTAGCACATACCTAAGAGCTTTTACTGGTATAAAGTGTGCACATAATGATGAAGCAATTTTTGCAATTTCCCATTCACCAAAAGGAATTGACTTTGCAAAATTAGATATCATGGATTATTTATTGGGAAAAGCAAAATTGAATAGACTTGATAAAGATGCAGATATTTATTTTAAAAAATTTGTCACTTTTTATAAAGGTCAAAACTTAATTAAAGATGCTTATAAACGGTTATCATGGTATAATTTATTAGAAGGCGACACGCTAAAGTATCGCATATATAATAGTCTTGCTCGAAGATTTGGAGCAACTACCAGCGATGAAGATAAAAATGCTTTGAAAGAAAGTGAGTCTGGTATTTTACCTGATGTTATTTTGTTAAAGTCACGATTATTATTTGATGGAGGATATTATTCGAATGCAGAAGATGTCATAAAATCTCATCATAAAATTTTTAAAACTGAGTCCCAGCAGATTGAATATTATTATCGTTACGCACGAATAATGCATGGAAGCAACAAAATTGCAAATGCGATTGACCTGTATAATAAGACAATCAATATTTCAGGTAATACGATGCTCTATTATGCACCAAACTCATGTTTGCAACTTGGTTATATTTATGAAAAACTAGGGTACAAAGAGATGGCAAAAAGTAATTTTGAAAAGGTACTCAAATACAAAAATTACGAATATAAATCAGGCATAACTCAAGAGGCTAAAGCTGGTTTAAGTAGATTGGATTGATAAAAAAAGACTTGAATATTAGATATTACTAAAACGAGATAATATTCCTAGAGGTAATTTAATTCCACTTTTTGCATTTAAGAATATTTCTCCGGTTTCAAATTGTTGAGGATTTTTGAAATTACATTTAATTAAATTTTCTGTAATCAATGAACTTAATCCCATCGAATACATATTAAGTATGAAAAAATTTTCCTCTTCCTCTAATATCAAAGAGAGGTCTTTAATCATTTCATTGATGCAATCCTCCAGCTTCCATCTTTCACCGCTAGCTCCAATACCATATGACGGAGGATCCAGAATTATTCCATTATATTTCTTTCCCCTCTTAACTTCTCTTTTTACAAATTTTACCGCATCCTCAACAACCCATCTGATATCTTTTAAACCCGATGATTCCATGTTTTCTCTTGACCATGAAATGACCTGTTTAACTGAGTCAACATGCGTAATATCAGCACCAGCGGCTTTTGCAGCAAGTGAAGCACCGCCTGTATATGCAAATAAGTTCAGCACCTTCGGCTGATTGGTTTTCATGAGTTTTATTTTACGGTAAATATATTCCCAATTTACAGCTTGTTCGGGGAAAATGCCAATATGCTTAAAGGCTGTAAGGGATAAGTTAAAAGATAAATTGAGGTCATCAGTTTTATATTTTAAAAGCCAATGATCGTTTATAGGATTTTGTTTTTTCCATTCTCCAGAGTGGCTGCCTTTTTGAATAAAAATCACATCTGTATTTTTTTTCCACTCATGTTCGCTTAAACGTTTATCCCAAAGTGCTTGAGGCTCTGGTCTACGGATAATAATTTGATTAAATCGTTCAAGTTTTTCAAGATCCCCACAATCGATGAGTTCATAATCGATCCAGTTTTGAGGAGTAAATAATTTAATAGCTGATAACATTTTTGAACATTTTATAACGGGAAGCAAAATAACATAAATAAACCTATAAATCGTGCAATCACCATTCAAAACAAAAT
>CAIUEQ010000247.1 GCA_903898215.1 uncultured Bacteroidota bacterium
ATGCTTCTTTGGATTTCAAAATAGTCAGAGTTGTTTTCAGAAAGTGTTGTCCAAATGAGTTCTTTTTTTTTATCTATTTTATTAGCATAAAACATTCCGAAAGAAACTGGTAATGAATTAAAATCGGAACTGATGATGCGAAATCTAGAACTTCCTTGTGTTGCAGCAATTGATGACAGGATATTAAATGTATAAGTAGTGCCTTCAAAAAGTGGAAGTGTATTACTTAAATATAAGTCCTGAAGGAAATAATATTTTCCATTTGTAGGCATTTCTTTCATTTTTAATTTAAATGTTCCATTGCTTCCTGTGATATTTAATTTAATCGTATCGTTCCCCGATACAACTGGTCTTGAGTCTAGTGTATGCAAGACACTATCACTACCAAAACTTGAAATATTTACACTTGGATTTGCCCACTTTTTAATATCATAAGCATCGTCTTGAAAAGTTGATAAAGCCTGATATTTCAAAACGAAATCATCATTATTGATTGAATCCAGTAATAAATTAATTTTCATTTCATCAGCTTGAGATGATTTGAACATTTGCAAAGGTGCTCCTGATGATTTGAATTGTTCTTTAAATATCATCGTTGGCGAAGTTCCTGTTGCCTTTACAAAAAATGCATGTCCTGATGCAATAATACCATCAGTAAGTGTTCCTGTATTTCCTAATGCATTATATGCTTTATATGCATTTGCTGAAACATCAAAAATGTAAATTACCGAATTGATGTTCGAATAATTTGTTCCGTTATAACCTGAATTTCCTGCGTTCCAGAATGCATGCCAATCGAATTGAGACGGATAGGGATTACCCAATAAATTCCAACCATCATCTGTGCTTGATCCATTATTTGTATATGTTACCGGCATGGTAATATCGCCTGTATTTACTGTACCAATCAAATTCATTGTTACTGCATTTTGCGAATTATCTGTTCCATTTAATCTGTTCAAAGTACTTCTATCACCGCGCACATAAACGCGATAACCTTTTCCTACAACTAACGAAGCACTTGTAGTTGCAGGTGTTGCCCAACCATAATTTAAACTTCCGGCTACAGTTTCATCATAAAAATAAACCGATGGCGCATTGGATATTGTTGCATCAAATCCATTGCTATTTGTAGTTCCTAAAGTTGTTCCGGTTCCTGCTCCAGTTACAAATATTTCTCCTCTCCAATCTTCGAGGATTGTTGATGATACGTTTGATGACATAAACCGATATCTTCTAGCAGATACAGGAATATATCTTTCAACAATCACATTTCCGGTAATAGCTCCTGTTCCTGTAATCTCATGAATTCGTGCAGTTCCACTGGCATTTGATACTAACTTTAAATTACCAGAAGATGCAAGTGTTCCATTACTTAAAATAACATCTCCAATTACTTCAACCGAATTACCTAAAGTGGCTGTTGTTGATACTCTGTTTATTGTTAAATTTTTTAATGTTCGTGAGGCTGTACTTGTTTGATCAAAATTGATATTGGCAATATTTCCACTCCCATTTATAACAAGGTTTGAAGTTGATGATCCTTTAAATTTTCCTGTACCACTTAATACTCCTGCAACAGTTAATGTTTTGCCATTAATATCAAATACAGTTGATGCTGATAAATCTAAATTGTTGCTTATTGTCATATCAAAGTTAATAGGTGTTGCACCAACCCCTGAACCGGTAAGATTATGAAATGTTGTTGCATTTGTACCCCCAATTTGTTGCGAAGTGCCAACTAAAATCACTGTAGAACAGGGACCACTGAAACCTGTATTTGCTGAATTGTTAATCCAATTTCCACCAATGGTAATGGTGCTTCCTGCATCGTTAGTGAAGATGCCACCATATTGACTCGTATAGTTTCCCGAGGCACCGTTTATGTAAACATAGGATCCGCTTGTTATCACAATGTTTGCTCCGTTATTTATCAAACCTTGTGCAAATATGCGGGTGCTGAATATGGAAAATAATAAAATGATGATCAGTACTGATATTACTTTTATTGATAGTTTCATAATATTGTTTATTATAATTGTCATTCATTTTGTTGTTACAAAACCTTTCAAAAATTCATTTCTAAATATTCTGTATCGTCACCAATTAAATTAGTTTGGTTATCTATACTCTCATCAAACCATGAGATATTACATGAATGTCTTTCTTCAAATTCGGTAACAACTCCTTTAAGCTTAATTTGTTTTTTCGCTCTCTCATCGAAATATGAAATTTCAATTGTTTGAGATTTAGTTGATTTCATGCTATTGTTATAAAAAGAATTATTTATGATTAGAAATATATGATATGAAAATTATCTATTTGGTTCTATACATAAAACACTTCCTTGATTTATTGTCATTGTATTACTAGCATTTGCAACTGACCATTGTGCTGTAATAGTTGTGTTTTGAGCTATGGTGGTATTTATTGTAACTAATGCATGTGCATCCGGCCCATTTGCCATTCCATCAATAGCCATATGTGCATTAACTTGTAATGTTCCACTTGCTCCTGTTGATCGGCAAGTTGAAATAACATGTATTTCATAAGGTGTATTTGCTGCAATACTAACAGATGTTGTAACAGCAGTTATTATGGTTACTCCAGCATATTTTGTTCTTATGGTAAGTACACCATTTCCGCTAGTAGTTTGTTGTATTATTCCATGAAGAGTTATCTCCTCCATTTTGCCAACTTCGAGATAATTTGCACCATGTTCTGCGGTAATCAATGCTGCTGATTCAGTTAATGAATTTCCTACAACAACATCTGCTGTTAATACACTTTGCGACATTGCAATACCCCTACGTTTAGCCAACTGAGAAAACTGTAGCGAATTTCCCACTAATTCAAAAGTTCCTTGTTCTACTGTTGCTAAAGGTGCAACTTGTGAAGTAAGTTTTAATGGAGCAGTTCCTGCTGTAGTTCCTCCTGCTTTGAGATGCAAAGCAGCGCTTGGAGTTATTACACCAACACCTACTTTACCATCGTATTGAACACGCATACTTTCGGTATTATTAGTTTTTATGATTAAAGGTTTTACATCTGTTGTTCCTAAATAATTAACTGATGAGTCGGTACCTGCATTACCTGTTAATCCCCAGGTACTGCCATTATTTGTTCCTGTTGTAACAAGTTTTGTCCAAACTGCTGCTATGGTAGTTCCTGCATTATAATAAAATCCTACACCGCCTGATAGCGATGCATTCGTATTATACAATAATAAACTTGTTGCAGGTGTTGCAATTGTTGAAACATCTGTTAAAGAGGCTAAACTTACCCGTGGAATTAATAAGCCTTTTACTGTACTCGATACATCAAGCATGGCAGAGGCATCGGGTGTGGTGCCGGTTGAATTCACGGCTACATTTTGAGAAAAACCTGAATAAACTGATTGGATAAGAATGAATAGAATCAGAGTGCTTTTTGAAATAATGTTTTGAGTTGCTTTCATAATAGGTCGATTAAATTATTAGTAATATTCTGAAGGGAATAAATTCATCTGAATTGTTTATCAGATGTCATAAATCTCTTAACAAAGGTGCAGTGAGGTATTTCAATAAACAATGACCTGAATCATGTTTTAGTTGTTGTTTTTACTATTTGAGTTGCTAATAGTATATACCAATAGTTAATTGCTTAGTAATAAGCGCCTTTTATTTATAAATTAATTGATAAATATCATGGTTTAGTAATTATTATACCAATATAATGCAGTAGATTACATTTTTCTTCCATTCATTTTATGAATTTATTGTAGTTTTAATATTTTATCATGAAGACAGGTTCAAAAAATATAAATGAAATTACAGAAAAAGTAGTAGCAGTAAATTCAAACATTCAGAATGACGAATTCATTGCGCCTGTCAATTCAAAAAAAACTTTAAGATCAAATAAAGATAGTGATCTACGCCATCGGTTTCTTAGAGAGAACAGTATGGAAATGATCTGTATGATTGATATTGATTCGAAGGTTATATACTTAAGTCCATTCATACAAAAACAAACAGGATGGGAAATAGGCTCAACAGTTTTAAAAGAAACTATAGACTTTGTTCATTCTGACGATCTGAAAATTCAAACTGATTTATTTGTAAAAGCCCTTTTAAACCCGGGAGTTTCATTCACCGGTATTCTTCGAATTAAATCAAATAACGATAAATACATTTGGGCTGAATCATCATTCACAAACTTTTTCCATATCAATAATGTAAATGCTATAGTTATTTGTTTTAAAGATATTGATGAATTAAAGAAAGCTAACGACAACTTAAAATTAGGTGAAGAAGTTTTTAAAATTGTGGTTCAAAATAGTTTAAATCTGACCACACTAACTGATGAGAATGATCAATTAATATTTATAAGCCCTCAGTGTAAAAATGTTATTGGTTTAGATGGTGAAAAATTTGTCGGAAAGGCCATGCCTTTCAATATTCATCCGGATGATATCAAAATATGTTTGGAAAAATGGATGAATCTAAAAACAAATTCAGAAAAAATACTGCATCATCAATACAGGTTAATTGATACTGAAGGAAGCTTCAGATGGGTGTCACACTCGGCAAGCAGAATAGATTTTGAAGGAAAATTTAAATTTATCCAAAGCAGCATTAGAAATATTACTGAACAAAAAAATAATGAGAATATCATTATTCAAAAAAATATCGAATTGCAACGTACAAACAATACGATGGTTGATCGTGAAATTAAAATGATCGAGCTTAAACAGGAAATAAATGAATTACTGAAAAGACTTGGTGAAGAAGAAAAATATGTAATAATGGAATAAATATTCTCCTCAACATATGACTTTGTATATAAACATCACAAAGTCATAAAAAATAATACCTGCATCGTTCTATAACATCAGCTATAAATAGTGAAAATGAAGAAAACAGTTGAACATATCACCAGTATACTCTCCTCCCATGCTATTGGAATAGATGTGTCAAAATATGAAGAGTCTTTTCTTCTAAACTCATTTAAAAATAAAATTTTTGAAAAGAAAATTAATTCAGAAAATGAATATTTATCAATTCTAGAAAATAGTGAAACCGAAGCCACTCATTTTGAAAATTCTCTGCATAACAATTACAGCGAATTTTTTCGTAACCCTTTAACATTTTCAGTACTTGAGCGTATCATTCTTCCATCATTAACACACTCAATAAAATATAGTAAACAAAAGGAAATACGTATTTGGTCGGCTGCTTGTGCATCTGGTCAAGAGCCATACAGTATAGCAATGCTGTTGGAAGAATTGAAAAGTGACAATACCGAAAATTTCAGCTATCGCATATTTGCAACCGATCAATGTGATATGCAAATAGACGCAGCTTTTGCAGGTAAATATGAAAGCTTGGAAATGAATAACGTAAATATGAAGCGCGTTAAACGATGGTTTGCAAAAAACGGAAACTCCTTTCTTATAGATCCATTATTAAAAAAGAATATCGAATTTTCTAAATTCGATTTGTTAGATAAAACCCTGAACAGCCCCGCTAATAGCATATTTGGTGATTTTGATATTGCAGTATGCTCCAATTTACTTTTTTATTATAAGCCTAAATTCAGAAATATTATTTTAGAAAAAATCCAACATTCAATAAGTGATGGCGGGCTCATTATAACCGGAGAAGCGGAAAGAGATATCTTTTTAAATCATCAATTTAAAGAAGTATTTCCTCAATCAGCAATATTTCGGGTTTAAAAATTAAGCATTGCGAACCTGCGACCTTAGCGTTAAAAAAAAATCCACAAAGAGCGCAAAGAAAGTAGAGAAATAATTTCTGCGTGAATCAGCGGAAAATTAAAAAATAAACATCATGAAAATAAAAGATTTAAAAATTGGAACTCAACTTTGGATAGGCTTTGCTATTACCATGGCAATAATTATCGTTATGGGAGTTGTTGGTGCAAGGCAAAATTTTGAACTCAAAAATCAAACGCAAGATTTATTCAATCATCCATATAAAGTAAGAGCAGCAATTGGTGCCCTTAGTCACGATATTGACCGTGAACAAATTATTCACCGAGATATGTTGTTGAAGATTAATGGAAAGGAAACAATTCAGTTAATGCAAGCATTAGAAATACTAACGGATGATGTACTAAAACAATTTGATATTTTAAGTAAACAATATTTAGGTCCTGCTTTAGATATTGAAGAAGCTCGAAAAGCATTTTTAAAATGGAAAGTAATCCGTGACGAAAATAATAAACTGATTTTATCAGGTGAAATAGAAAAGGCAATTGACAATATAAAACCAAATGGCAAATTAGGAAAAGTTAGAGAAGAATTAAATGATAAAATAAATACTATCGACAATTTCGCTAATAAAAAAGCAGAGGAGTTTTATCTCAGTTCAATTGATAGAGTTAAGACAATGAATAACGAGTTAATATTATTTGTTATTTTCATTTTGTTGTTGTCGATTATTGTTAATTGGATGTTGTTAAGAAATATCAACATTCCTTTAATCGACCTAACACAAGCTACTAAAGAGTTTGGTAATGGCAAAATGGATACCCGAAGTTTGTATGAATCAAAAAATGATTTCGGAGCGTTATCAACTTCTTTTAATCATTTGGC
>CAIUEQ010000248.1 GCA_903898215.1 uncultured Bacteroidota bacterium
AGGAATTTCTTTTCCTTTTTCAGATAAGCCTTTACAGTAAGTATCGAAAAGTTCATTTAAAATTTCTTTTCGTTTTACTTTAAACTCTTCCAAAATTGGACCCATTAAATATCCATCACTTGCGAAAGCATGGCCACCACAATTTAATCCAGATTCTATTCTAAATTCTGAAACCCAAATACCTTTTTTTGCTAAATATTTTCCTTGAATAAGTGCCGATCGGTAGTCACTAACTTTAATAGTGATTTTTTTATGAAATGTGTTATTTGTTTTTTCGTAAAACTGTTCAAGTCTTTCTAAATAGCTATATAATCTAGGATTCAGACCTGCGGAGAATATTATAGATGAGTTTTTTAAATCACTGTTAGCATACCCTCTTAAAGAAGCCACAGCATCAGAACCATCTTCAACTATTTGTCCGTTTTTATCAAATTGGTTTCTGTCAGGCTTTGTCATAATATTTACATCGATGCAGCCTGGTTGCATTTCAAATAACAATGTTTTTTGTATTTCTTTTTTTAATTTATCATCATCAGTATCCGTCATCAATAAATAAAGTTGTTTTAATTTATTGTTGTCTGGTAGCATTTCAAAGTATTGAATCAATTCAGAACCTTTCTCGAATGCTGAAGCTTTTAATTTTTCAAATTGCTCATGAACAATCTTATTCATAAGATTTAAATATGCTGTAACGCGTTTTGCACGGAAATCAGGTTCTTTAGAAAGTATCGGAACGAAATGTTCTTTTTGTTGTTGATGATAATATTCTCTCATACGCTCGATGAGAGAATCTTCAATGATTGAAACAACCGAAGAAATACCAAATCGTGCTACCTTAATTGGCGAATCAATTGTATATGATAGGCCCATTACAGGAATATGAAAAGTGTGTGTTTTATTTGTCATGCTATCTTTTTTATGAGATTTCTACAAATATATAGAAAATATAGACTCAATAACTGTCAAAAATCTTGGTTGACTAATAAAATGGACCTAACTGTTATTTAGAAACCAATTCTTTTGCTGCTTCTATTACTTTTTCGGAAGGGTTTTCTCCATGAAGCATTCGTGCAATTTCATTGACATGCTCATCTGAATTTAGCTTTTTGATATAGGTTTTTGTTGAAGTTTTATCACTTGTTTTAAAGACATAAAAATGGGCATCAGCTTTACCTGCAATTTGAGGTAAATGAGTTATTGCTATTACTTGATGTTTAGCTGCATGTTGTTTCATTACCTGTGAAACTTTTAACGCTGCTTCGCCAGAAATTCCAGTATCTATTTCATCAAAAACAATACTTGGTAAAGCAACTTTATCACTAATTAATGATTTGATACATAACATTAATCGGCTTAACTCACCACCAGAAGCAACTTTGTTTATTGGCATTAACGGTGAACCATTATTGGCTGAGAATAATAAATTGATCGAATCTATTCCATTTGTATTGAATTCTTCTGGAGAAATAACCTGGTTATCAATTTTTATTTTAGCGTCAGGCATTTGTACTTGCTTAAGCAATTCATTAATCTCTTTTTCGATGGTAGGAATCGTTTTATTTCTTTTCTCAGATAAAGATTTTGATTGTTTAATGAGTTGAGTTTTTTGTTTGTTTAATTCAATATGTTTTAACTCAATTTCCTTTTGTAAACTACCTAATTCGTTCAAATCAGATTGTAGTTTTTCCTTCAAAAGAATTAGTTCTTCATTACTATTCAAATGATGTTTTTTTTGTAATCCGAACAATAATTGCAATCTGGTTTCAAGCTTTAATAATTCATCAGGATTAGATTGAGTGTTCTCATAAATAATCGAAAGTTCTGAAGAAATATCTTTAAGTTCAATAATAATTGATTCTAATCTTTTGGTGAGTTCTTGAAGTTGTTCGAAATGTTTTGCCGCAGGTTGAATGATGGAAATGATATTTCTTAACTGATCAACAATTGATGAATCATCAACATCTAACAAGCGATTGGCAGTTCCTGCAGCTTGTTGAATGTTTTCTGAATTGCTGTAAATTTCAATATTTTTTTCCAAATCATTCTGTTCATTTGAAACAATATTTGCTTCAATTAATTCATTCAATTGAAATAGAAAATAGTCTTCATCTTTTCGAGATTTTTTTTCTGATTCAATCAGGTTGAACAATTCTTTTTCGGTTGATTTATATTCAGTGTAATTTTTTTTGTAAAGCTGGAAAATATCATCTGTGTCAGCAATAGAATCTACAATCGACAATTGAAATGCACCGTCATTTAACTCAAGAGTTTGATGCTGAGAAACAATTTCGATAAGTTGTATTCCGAGTTCTTTTAACTGAGTAAGATTAACAGGTGTATCGTTTATAAATGATCTCGATTTTCCACTCGTACTAATTTCTCTTCGGATGATACAAGTAGTATCATAATCTAATCCGTTTTCTTCAAAATAAGGTTTGAGTTTGTAATTTGAAATATTAAAGGTCCCTTCAACAACACATTTATCATTCACGTTCATCAAGGCTTTTAAGTCGGCACGACCACCGAGAATTAATCCCAATGCTCCCATCAGAATAGATTTACCCGCACCTGTCTCTCCAGTAATAATATTTAATTTTTCATCAAAATAAATATCAACACTGCTGATAATAGCATAATTAGAAATGTGTAATTGGACTAACAAGTTTTTAAGTTTTAATTGTTACGAATTACGATGTAAATTAGTATTTGAGCAATAGATGTTAAAGAAAAATGCTAACAAATATTTTTTGAATATGTTGAGGCTATCTTAAATGTAAATAATATTTAAGATTAGTGATTATTTAACCCAGTTTCTAATCGCAGCGTTTACTTCTGCAAATTTTTCAATTTGAACAAAATGACCTGCATCTTTTATTTTTATATATGTTGAATTTGGTATTACCGAACAAGCACTTTTAGCAATACTTTCAGGGTCCTCATTATAATGAATTAGTCTGTTTGGGACAAGTTGGTCTTTTTCTCCAAATAGAATTAATGTTGGTGTACTTATGCTAGGAAGAAATTGTTTCACTTGCTCATTTAACATTCCATTAATCGAAGCAATGCTCATTTCTTTAAATGCCTTTATTTTGTTGATTTTTAATATCTTTTTTAAGTCTTTGATGATGTTTGAACTTTCGTTTTGTGATGCATAAAAACTTTGTTTTATAGTGTTTTCTAAATGAAATTCATCTGAATAAAAGTAGTCTCCAATACTCATCGTATGTTGCATCATCATTACTTCGTGCTGATTAAAATATTCTAATCCGGCCGAAGCAACCAAAATCATTTTTTCAATTAATGTAGGATGTCGTAATGCGATAATAATTGAAATTTGCCCACCCATTGAATGCCCACAAAGAATCACATTTTTAAGTTTCATTTTTTCGATGAACTTTACGATACATTCGGCATAAAAAAACATCGTATAAGGGAATTCACCTCTTGATGATAAACCGTTTCCGGGAAGGTCAATTGCAATGCAACGAAAGTCTTTTTTTAGTTCATCAATTTGGTTTTTCCAAACCGGAAAATAATTTGCTAATCCGTGAATAAATAAAATTGTTTTATCACCATTTCCTTCATCGCAATATGCAATATCAACACCTTCATGGATTGAAATATTTTTAACTTCAAACGGATATTTTATCTGATGCATCTGGCAGCTTTTTTAAACGGCTATAAAAACGTAGAGACGCTGCATGCAACGTCTCTACCAATAAAATGATAATATTTATTTTAAAAAACTAGGATCTTTCCATCACCCATTTCACAACTGTTGGGGCTAGTTCTTTTTGTGATTTACTTCCAACAAAAACACCTATATGTCCACCATGAAATGCAATATCACTTTTATCTTTTGAACCTATTACTTTGTTGATTGGTGTGGTTGAACTGTTTGGTATGATGGTATCTTCGGTTGCATAAATATTTAAAAAAGGCATCGTGATTTTTTTAAGGTCAACTTTATATTTACCTAATTCAAATTCACCTTTGATAAGTTTGTTGTCTCTCCATAGATCTTTGATATATTTTCTAAACATTTCACCTGCAAGATCCGGAGTATCATTTTTCCATTTTTCCATTCTAAGAAAATTGGTAAGTTTTGCCTCATCATCCATCATACCTGGAAGTCCTAGAAATTTCGAAACTTCTGCACTTGGTTTTAACATGCCAAAACCATCGTTAATCATTTTAGAAGGAATAATACCCATTGTATCAACCATTGCATCTACATCAATATCTTTTGTCCATTTATATAACATGCATTCGTTACCCGAGAAATCAAATGGTGCAACATAGGTTGTTAATGTTTGTAATTTTTCAGGGTAAATTGCAGCATAAATTGCGCTGAAAGTTCCTCCTTGACAAATGCCCATTTTATGAATTTTATTGTTACCTGTTGACTTACGAATAAAGTCAACGGCATCATTCATAAAACCTAAAATGTAATCTTCCATTGTTAAGTAACGATGTTGTTTTTGAGGATAACCCCAATCCATAAGATAAACATCCAAACCAAGGTCTAAAAACTTTTTCATTAAACTTCTATCTGGTTGCAAATCCAAAACATCATGGCGATTCATCATTGCAAATGAAACCAAAACAGGTATTTTACAAGTTGCCGGTGTTTCGCGTTTATAATGATAGAGTTTTACTAAATCACTTTGCCAAACTAAATCTTTGGGAGTTGTAGCAACTTCAACATCCTCTATTCTATTTAAAATTTCAAAACCTTTTATTAATCTTTCGCTGGTTTTGGTCATTTCTTCCATTATTCCGCCTGTTGTCATGTTCATATTTTTCTTTTTAGGTTTTACGCTGATAACTAAAAAGCCACAAATTCAATCCTAATATTAGGAAGAATTTTGTGGCTTTTCAAAATGTGAGCTAATTATGAGTTTTTAGACACTTTTTTTGCTACTGGTTTAGTTTCAGTAACTGAGGTAGCAGGAGTGTTCATCATGGAATTGTTATCAATTTGTTTTTCTAAAACATTGATACGTTTTTTTAATTCATAAACGGTTTTGTATAACTCATCCATTTCTGTACGGTTAATTAATGGAAGGTTTTCCATTGCTTTTTCCATTTGAAGATTGATTTTTTGTTTCAACTTCATTCCAAATGAATTTAATTCTGATTGCATTTTTGAATATTCATCAGTCTTAAATAGTTCCACAAAGTTCTTATCGTTAGTGCTTAACCATTCGTTGTAAATATTTTTAAAATCACTAACATCTTCGCCATTACGAACTTTATTTGAAATTGAATTTGCTACATCTTCAATTGCTTTCAAACCAGTTGCATACATCATGTATTGCATTTGGTTGTTTTTTATATTAAAGATATTGAATTCGTTTGCTAATTCGCTCATTGTTTCGATGCTTTGTTTTGCTGAACTATCAGGCATTAACTTCATCAAAGGAGATACACTACTGTTAATTTTTGCGTTGATATTATTGTAGTTTGAAAAAAGTTGAGAGAACATATCATTGCTATTTGGCATGTTAAACATGTTTTTCATTTTATTAAACATTTCTTTGTTTGAATCTACCATTTTATACATGTTAGCTTTAGCTTCTTCGCTCATGTTTTTCATAAAATCAGGTTGTATGTTAAACATTTTGTCCATCATGTCTTTAAACAATGGTGCATTAAATTGCTCTTTAAATGAATCAAGTGTAAAAGTTTTATCTTGAATAGATTTGAACATTGGCATCCAAAGTTCAAAAGATTTAACATACATATCAGCGTTGTTAAACATTCCTGAGAAAGCTTCTTTGCCACTACCCGCATTCATGTTTTTCATCATTTCGCTGTAAGTATTTTTCATCGAACCTGACCAGCTATTTAACATATTTAACATGTTGTCATAATTGTTTTTCATATCGCCATTCAAATTCATGTTGTTTGCAAATGGATTATTATTTGGAAACATAGTTTTAGCTGCTTCCATTTGATTGTTCATCCATGTGTTAAAAAATTCCATTGGATTAGTTGCATTTTGGCTGTCAACTTTATTCTGATTAAAGAAAGACATTTGTGAGTCGTACCATTTTTTGAAAATGTCAGAATCTACCATATTCGGGATATTAGTGGTAAATAAATCCTTTTTCATTTTTTCTGAAGCGTTTGTCAAATTTTCTACAGCTTGTTTTTGCATTTCAGCCATAGTTTCGAATAGGTTTTTAGTGTTGTTTTCCATATTGTTAAAATTTATGTATTATTGTCTTAAATATTTCTTTAGAAGAATCCTCCTAAAAGCGGGCGCAAAATTAATTAAATATTTTACTTCACAATACATTCATTGTTAAATTATTGTATTAATGCGCAATGTCAATATTTATAGTGATCTCCGACATATTTCTTTTATTATTCGTAACTTTTTTTACTTTTGAAACC
>CAIUEQ010000249.1 GCA_903898215.1 uncultured Bacteroidota bacterium
AAAAGATTTTCTATAAAAGTTGTGATACTTTGCCTCACAAGGCAGAGGATTCTAAGGCTTCAATCGGTAAGCGTATTCCTTATTTATTTGAGTATTTGAGAGTGTTTAGTTATTGTTTGCACCAAAGGTTAGCAAAATACTTTACAACTGTTGTGGTCTGTTTGACCATTTTGGTGTAGTTAAATTGACCACATGGGGAATGAAATTGTATACTTACTTTAGCAGAATGAAATAATAAATACTAACTATGAAAATAAATAACTGGATGATTGTTGACCGTTGCCCTTTATATAGAAATGGTCTTTCTGATTACATCAAACAAACTCAATTACATGCAATAGTTGATCAAACAAACTCCGGTAATGAGGCGTTAAATAAACTCACTACTGGCGAACCCTCCATTGTTATTGCCAATATTGATTTAGGAGAAATGGATGGCATCGAACTTTTCAGAACAATTTTACACCGAGGTATTAATCATCATCATTTTGTTTTTGTAACCGAGTTACATTGGATTGAAAACACCTATTCACGATTTGCTAATTTTTTATTATGGCATTTAATGAAAAGTGGCGTTAAATTTATTGCAAGCAAGGAGGAGTTGGATAATCTAACCCTTAACAATTTATTTCAATCAATCGAACAAAATAAATCTTTTATAAGTTTTATTATTCAGCAATCATATAACAATGCACATATAGAAAACTGTTTATTAGAAAATAAATTACTTTTTTTAACAGAGCGCGAACGGGAATATTTATTGCATTTTGCCAATCATAAATCTCAACATGAAATTGCTGATTCAATGCTTATTGGAACGAATACAATAAATACTTACCGCGAAAGAGTATTAAAGAAATTTACTTTAAACAGCACTGATGATTTAAAGCGTTTTTGCTCAATGTATTATTTGTATAATTTAAATATTGATAGTATAAACTCTCACCCCAACAAAAACAAGTAGTTTAAATTAGAATACACCGTAATATAAATTATCGTTATTATTAAATAGCTATTTTTTCTGTTTTGTAAAAACTAAAATAATTAGCAGCAAACTTCCTATCCCGAATTTAATAAGATTAGCAAAACCAATCCGTTTTATAATTTCATCAGGCTCTCTAAAAGTCATTGGAATGGCTGTCATAAATGCTGTTAACAAAAAAATTATTGCAAGGGTAATTAGTGATGCCCTCGTAAATTTATTTAGCATAATTCCTATCGAGGACAATGATATTAGTGCTGCAACAACACAAACAAATATTTTTGAGCCATGTGGTAATGGTACAAAAACAGCTAAAAATTCGTAAGCATAAAAATGGTAAAGTCCAATTGCCAGAAAAAGCAATCCAACTAAAACTCTAAAAATAATTTGTGCAATTTTCATATTCAAGTATCAAATTTAAATTCCTAAAAATATTATTTCCCAGAAATGGTTTTCCCGTTTGATCTCGCAAAATAATAAAATGACGAATCATTTGTAGAAGTATAGGCAATAGTTAACATTTCATTAAGAACAGCTTCATGTAATGTATTTCCTTCAATTGCATCCACACTATTAATTTCATCTCTTAAAAAATTTAAAAATGCAATTCGTAGTCCTGCACCTTTTAGTTTAGATTTTGCGAGATTAAATCTCTCAATCGATGGATTAAAATTTTGGGCTGCTGTTGGAGTTTTTTCATCAAGCAGCTCTCTGATATATAAATTTATGAATCGCGTATAACCAGGGCAAATCAATGCAGGGGCATTATCAACTTTAACAATTTTCAGGAAATCAAAATAGTTCGAATCAACAGGAACAACTTCTTTTCTCATTCTTTTCTTCCATAAAAAATAAAGTTTATCATTTGCCCAATTATAATCGGTTTCATTTTCAAAATAAAAATTAAACACGCTGTCAATTTCTTCTTCCTTAAAGTAATTTTTATAGAATGCTATTTGTTCATTTCTTCTGTTATTGATATAAATCGAATAATCGGGGGCTAACATATAATTACTGGTTTTATAATACGTTTCTTTGATGTGCACACTTCTATAAAAAGTATCGCTGAATGTTTGAAGAAACAAATTGTACTTACCTATCCGAGCAGATAGGTTGAGAGTTCCCGGTAACTCGTTTCCCTCAAATAATAAATTTAAATGATCAGCGGGCTGCAAAAAATAATTCCTGGCAAAAACCATTTCAGAGGTGCCAAGATCAAAAAAACCTGACTGATTCCAATTGGTAATTTCAAATTTAAAACTTCCATCAGGTTTCAATTCACAAGAATCGGTAAGTGTCTTTTCACAAAAATACAGACCTAATGAGTCTGTATATCGATAGAAATAAATAATATGTTTTTTTAAGAATGAAGGTTTTATTTTCCCTTCAATAATAGTAATCCGGGAAGAGTCTCTATCAGATCTTTTGCATGATACGGTGGTGATAAAAAAAAATATCAGTATCGTATAAAAACAAAGGTAACTTCTCATCGAGTTCTTCCCGGAGTTGTAAAAAAAATTATTTAGCATCTGCCAAAGAACGGAGGAAATTAATAACTTTCCATCTGTCGTTGTCACTTAATTTTTCTTTGTAAGAAGGCATTGGTTTTCTTCCGTCAGTTGTTTTCCAAAATAATTCTCCATCAGTTGCTTTTGCTGTTTCTGCTGAAGAAAAATCTCCACATGAGATATCAAGTTTTTCAGCTTTTGTTCCGTCACCTTTACCTTTAGCACCATGGCATGATTTACAATGTTGCGCGTAAAGATCTTTTCCTTCTTTAATTGATGTTGCATCCGACTTTACTGGATTTTTCATTTTAACAGCTGTTTCTGGTGCTGCCCATGGTTTTCCGGCTGGCTTTTTAGCTTGTGCCGATACGTTTTGACTGAACATTACGCATACAGCTAATAATGTTACTCCTGCAAAAATACTTCTTAGGTTTTTCATGATTTTGATTTGGTTTAATTGTTAACTTTTACTTGTGATTTTTTCTTATTTGAACTACTAATACTTTTAATTTTAAAAACTTGGAACACGATGTAAATAAGCGTTCCCCATATTCCTGCAATAATTAAATCGGAAGTTACCATAAAGTAAATTGGTGCTCTTTCACGTGATGCTGATAATGATCGTTCATTTTTATCTGCATCAGTAGCAACTTTTATTACTCCTAAATTCACCTCTTCTTTAGTTTCAAAACTTCCATAATTATCATCGTCTTCAACTTTTGCAATGACCGTTAATTTCCCATTTGATTCAGCAGGAATATCCATCGGAAAATTAAAAGTTGAAATTCCGTTTTCGTCTGTCGAAACAGCATCTCCAATTGGCAATAATCCGAACAAACGGTGAACATATAATTTTACGCTCACTTCTTTTACCGGTTTATCTTCAGAAGTTACCAATGCCTTACAAACATTAACAGAATCAACTTTTGTAAAACTTATAGAAAGCTTAGCTTCTTTTTCCTGTGCGAATGTAAATGAAGTAATAAAAACACTCACACACAATATTAAAAAATAGTTATATATTTTCATTTGAATATTTATTTATAGTTAATAATTTCATCTTTTCCTTCTAGTTTACCTTCGGCAACTTCCCACACAGAAATAATTGGAAAAAATCTTGAGAATACTGTTACTATTAATAACATAGCCGCAAACGTTGCTGCAACAATTGTCATCTCAACTAAACTTGGAGTATAATGTCTCCACGAATCAGGCACATCTTGAATTGGTAGATATGGATGAACAAGTCCTGGGATAACAATCAGATATCTCTTAAACCATGCTGCTATAACAACTGCAAAGGCAATGATTGTAAGAGGCAAAGGTTTACGCATTGCAGGAAACAAAGGTAATATCGCAGGTATTCCCATTCCGAATAAAATTACCGACCAATAAAAAAATGCTTCATCACCGATAAATAAATTAAGTAAGTGATTGGCGTGTAAACCCGACATTTTATATGCAGGAACCAAATATTCATTGATATTAAAATAGATGTATACCCACGACATAAATACTAATGCCATTCCGAGTTTATCAAAATGCATTGGAGTTAAATATTTTTCGAGGTTATAAGCTTTTCTGAAAACAAAAACTGCAACTACCATTCCTGCAACACCTAATAAAAAAGCTCCCGAAACAAAGTAAGCACCAAAGTTTGTGCTATCCCATTCAGAGCGAAGTGTTGTTGCAAAAAGCCAAGCAGTAACTGTATGAATTGAAACTCCAAGAGGCACAACCATGATAGTTAAAATACGAACACTCTTCTTTAAAATTTTCCATTGTTCAGCAGTACCTTCCCAACCAAATGAAAATATCTCATACATTTTCATTTGCCATTTAGGCATATTTTTTAAATGGTTTTTACATGTTGAAAGAGAAGGTATCAATGGAATAAATAATAAAATGATACTAGTTGTTACATAAGTTAAGATCACTAAAATATCCCACACGATAGGCGATTGAATTCGTCCGTGAGTTACTAAATAATATAATCTGTCGGGTCTTCCCATTGCTGCTACAATACTCACACCTGCAAGCATGATAGCTGCAACTGCAATAATCTCCGCAATTCTGGATAAAGGGCGATACCATTCAAAATGTGTAAGTTTAAGCACTGCCGACATTAGCACACCAATTAAACTTAATGCAACAAAAAACACAAAGTTTGAAATGTAAACTCCCCACATGGTATAATCACGTAAGGATACTGTTACATATTTACTTTTTGTTTCCTGAATATAGTATGCATATATACCTGCTAAGCAAACAGTAATCAAAAATCCTATCCAAATTTTTCCTGCTAAACCGATCTTTTGAAT
>CAIUEQ010000250.1 GCA_903898215.1 uncultured Bacteroidota bacterium
ACCTGTTTCTGTCGCATTTTTTGCTGAAGCATCCCGAAGTGGTATGTCTGAAAGATATTTCATGAATCAGGATGGACAATATAATTCATTAAACAGGCTTTCATATTTTAGCGAGTTGATGGTTGCCCGTAAATTTAATGAACAGTTTTCGTTACAGGCCGCTTTAACTTTTTGCTACTTTAATTTAATAGAGGAAAATTATTCAAATTCCACTATCGGATTATCAATTATTAGCAGATATAAAATATATAAACAAACATCAATAATTTTTGATTACGATTTACCTTTCACACATTCTATTCATGTTCCAAAGCAAAATATCGGACTTGGTTTAGAGTTCGCTGGCAAGATTAATTCTTTGCAACTATTTGTTTCTTCATGTGATGCGATTGTTAATAGTGAATTTCGTGTTTGCAATCAAAATGATTTTACCAAAGGCGATTTTTTGATAGGTTTTAATATTTCACATAGGTGGAGTTTTCGAAAATAGTATCTATTGCTCTACACAAATATAATAACATAAAAAAAACTGCAACATTGCAGTTTTTTTTTATGTTAAAACAAAATCTGGTTAATAATTAACACGTTAAAAAGATGCCAATTCTATGAGTGATTTTAATCATTTTACAATATGAGAACAATCACCATATAAACTAACAAAAGGCATTTTTATCAATCCCTCTTTGAAATAATTTTGTACTACAAATTTCAAGTTGAAATTGGAAAATAAATTAAAATAGTAAACCTGCGAAATAGCAACATTGAACGTATGAAAATAGCAGACTTCAAAATATGAAAATACAAATCCAAAACTAAAATATGTCATAGGCAAGGACTGAATCTTACCTGAATTTTGTCCTCGTAATCGTGATAAAAAACAGCAATCTAATTGATGAAAAAAAGCATTCACTAAAAAAACAACAAACAATTAATTATTAATTAACTAAAGTAAATTTTTAAAAAAAACATGAAAACAACTATTATTAAACACCGCAGGTCACTAATCCTTGTTGCATTTGCAATTAGTATGACAGTATTTATGCAAAGATGTACTAAAACAACAACAGATGTTGTAACACAGTATGCAACTGATCCTAAAATTACAGATGTGATTGTTCCAAACTCTGAAGTTCCAGTACCAGTAAATTTCGTTCTTGACACAAGTTTTAACAATGAAAAATCTCACAGTAATGTAAATTGGAAATCACGTTATTTCGATTTTTCTGACACATGGTTAACAGGTCGTTTTCAAGAATTCCATTTTGTACCTAACTTTCCAGTTCCTGCTGCTAAATTAGGAGGAGTTCACGCACCACTTTCTAAAGGAGTAGCGTTGTTAAATATTAACGCAAATCCTAAATATCCGTTAACACAATACTGGTCAGTAGGTCCAAACACACAAGGTCCTCCTTGCTACTTTCATTTTGAAGCTAATAATCTTTCAAAAAATTATTTGAAATTTTATGTTTTGGTTTCAACAGATTGTACTAGCGAACCAGGTAGAGATCAATATATTCAGTGCGGACAAAGCTATTTTGGAACACAATGGTTAGATTCTACCAGACAGGTTGTTGATCCAACTAGTGATACAGCATGGTTGGAAGCAATCCCTAATACTTGGGTTCAACAAGGAAATGGTTATGCAGTTACTTGTAACTTTACATTTAACAGATATTTACATAATACTGCAGGCAAAAGCGATGGAGACCCTATCACAAAACCTGTAACTCTTTATTTAACTTATAATGGTTCTTTTGATTTCTTATCAAACGGTGGCCCTGCCGGAACATTAAGATGTGGATTTAGTGCATCATTTACTTTCAAAAGATCAGATTATTTAGATAAAACTGCTACTAAATTATATTTAAAAAATCCTACAGTGGCTGAAAAAGCTAATTCTGACGCAGCATATTTGGTGAACAAAACTTACGGAACTTATTCTGGTTCGGTAGCTGACGAAATGCTTATCAATGCTAATATGGTTTTCTCTAAATCTCATTTGTAAGAATTATTAACAATAAAATTTTAAATCATAATTAATCACTTAAAAAAATAATAGAATTATATGAAAACTTTAAAAATATATTTATCAATATTAGTATTGGGACTCTTTATGGTAGCTGCTTGTACTAAAGAGGTTACAGAAACAAAAACGATAACAGTAAGTAAGTCGGTTACCGATGGACAAGCTCTTATTCAAGGACAGGTAACGTATAAAAATGCTATTACTAATACAAATGATCCAGCACCTAAAGCAACAATTAAAATCGCTACAGATCTTGTTACTAAAAACTTTGTACAGTTTTGGGCAGCAGACACAGCAGGTAATTTTAGTGTTAAAGGTTTAGCAGTTGGTACATATTATATAGCAGCTGAATACAGAGATAAAAATAATTATTTGTACGTAACAACAGGGTATACTGTAACTATCAACAATTCAGTTGATCCGGTTACTTTAAACTTTTTATGTAAATAATAAACATGCTTGCCCTATAAGGCAAGTTTGAATCATCATACAATAGGGCAAAATTTATTTTAGAATTGAAATTGTTAATTACAAAATGTAGTTAAATGTTTCAGAATATCGAAAGTGATTTTGCCCTAAATTTTTACCCTTAAATATAATAAAATGACTAAAATAAATAAGATACTTTTACTAATGTTTGGTATCGTATTGCTTGTAGTTGCTTCGTGCCAAAAAGATTATAATTATTCGATCCCTCCGGCACCACCAAAAGCACCACCTAAAGTATCAGATTCATCAACTACTTTGGAAGCTTACTTTACAAATACACCACCAAATACAATAAATGCAGCCTATTGGAAAACAGCAAATTATTTACAGGTTAATTCTACTACTATCATTAAAAATTTATTATACGGAGATGGTTTATTAAACATGACTGGCACGTATAATGGTTCAACTGATTTTAATCGTGGAGGTAATCCTAAACTTTCTATTAAAGCAGCTTACGATAATACCAATTTATATATTCTTGCTGAGTGGTATGATTCAACAGTAAATCCTTCACAAGCTTCGTGGTTATATGAAGGAGATTACGATCCGTTAAAACCTACAGAAGTTTCAACAGGATGGACATCACAACGAAATAGTGATAAACTTGCTTTGGCTTTTGAAATTGCAAATGCAAGCAGCCCTGCAGGTAATTTTTCAAGTGTTGGTTGTCAGGCTTGTTGTCATGGTTCTGGAAATTCTGCAATCATGAGTCCAACTTCAGGAACTGTTGATATTTGGAACTGGAACTTAGCTACTTCATCACCTTTGGGATTGATGCATGATTTGGTTTCAACATCTGCCGGTTTAGTTAATGATGCCGGAACTCCAATTGCTACAAGAAATGTTGCCGGTTCAACTGATAGATCAGGGCCTGCTTATGAATGGAATGGAACCGATCAAACAGTTACATCACCCGCTATTGCAGGTGGTAAAACATCCTTGCTTGATCCTGCATTTTATTTAATGAATAAAACTCCAATGGTTGGTAGTGCAGTAAATGGAAGAGCTGTATATTCAAGTCAGGGTTGCAATACGTGCCATGGTGATAATGGTGAAGGAGGAAGTGGAGGTGGCCCAATAAATACAATGAGTCAAAATAAGAAATCCAGATCAGCCTATAAAGCTGCAATGGATAATGTTCCGGATATGTCAGATTATTGGGGACCTTTATCAGCATCAGATCAAGATGATGTGGTAACATATTTAAGAGGACTTTCAGGTGTTCCTGGATACGTTTTAAATTCATCAGCATCGGGAAGCACAACAGATATTTCGGTTGTAACAAATGTTACTCCATCTAATATTTCAAATGCAATGTTTGTTTCCACAAATCACCACTCAAAGTATCAGGTATTAATTATCAGAAAACTAAAAACAAATAATGCCGATGATATTCAGTTTGACTTAACAGCAAGCAAGATTTACAATTTTGGTGTAGCACTGATGGATAACGATGGAAAAAATCATGTTGGTTCAGCAAAAGAAATTTTGACATTTAAATAAACTAAAAATGAATAAATACATTCTATTATTTTTCTTAAGCATGATCATTTTAGCATCATGTAAAAAAGATTATTTATCTACAACACCTCCACCTGATAATTCGACTCCTATTGATACAAACATGCCAATAAGTTATGCAGCAGCCATTGCTCCAATATTTGTTGCAAATTGTTTGGGTTCGGGATGTCATATCAATGGCGGGCAATCTCCTGTTCTTACTGCAGATAAATCATACGATCAACTTACACAATTAGGATATGTTGATGCTGCTACTCCTGATACAATTCCAGCTAATAGTAAATTATATCAACGCTTAATTGGAACTGTTAAACCAATGCCTACTTCGGGTCCATTATCAGCTTCGAAAATAAGTGCAGTTGCACTTTGGATTAAACAAGGTTCTAATAATAAGTAACTAATTGAAATATATAAAAACAATGAAAAATAAATTTATAAAAACACTTTCGCTGTCGTTAATTTTTATGTTACCGATAGCTCTGTTAGCCCAAAGCACTGACAAACCGGTTGCAGAACCCGTTATGTCAACATTTGAACACAGCTTTTTGATGAATAATAATACTACTGAAACCCATGGAAATAAATCTTTAGATGTAGCTATCCAACATCGTTTTGGATTAGCAGATCAGCCACATGACTTTTATGGTTTTTATGCTCCTTCAAATATCAGATTGTATATTGGTTACGGTGTTACCAAAAACTTATCGTTAGGAATTGGAGCTACAAAAGCTAACGAGAATTACGATTTCAGTTTGAAATACGCTATCCTAAAACAAAAATCATTCGGTATGCCGGTTAACGTTACCTACTACGGAAGTTTTGCAATGAGTGGGGTGAAAGAAACCAAACTTTTTAATCAAAGTAATGAAGCCCTTATGACAAATAGGCTTTCGTATTATAATGAAATAATGGTGTCTAGAAAATTCGATAATCATCTTTCATTACAATTAGGTGTGAATTACTCCTATTTTAATTTGCTTGATTCAGGATCCTTTTATGGCCATAAAGATTATATCGGAATGACTCATGGGTTTTTCGGAATCGCAGTTGCAGGACGTTACAAATTTAGCCCGCAAAGTTCAATCTTAGTTGAATACAATATGCCTTTGGGAGTGTCAGATGTTCCAAAATTATCAAGACCTATGTCGAATATTGGAATTGGCTTTGAAGTGTCAACAGGAAATCATCAGTTCCAAATTTTTATTTGTAATACCAATGCTATCCTTTCACAAAACGCTAGAACTTTTAATACAAATGATAACTCCAATTTTAAAGTACCGGCTTGGCTAGTAGGATTCAATATCACTCGTCAGTGGGGATTCAGTAAATAGGAAATTATTTTATTTTTTTTAATCAAATCTACTAATGAAAAAAGAACACGAAGAATCTAACAGAAGAAACTTTTTGAAGTTGGGTTTACTTGCCGGTACTGCAACAATTGCAGGAATAGGATTGAAAAATAAAATTTTCGCAAGTGGAACAGAAGAAACAGGGGAGAAAGTAAAAGTGCTCACAGCAGACGGGAAAGTTGTTGAAGTTGATAGCAGCGCAATTGCTCATCCTTCTGAAGAAAAGCTTGCCCAATTTAATATTCGCGAAGGTATTCCTGGTAAAAAATTTATTATGGTAATTGATCTTGCACGATGTGCTAATGCACGTAAGTGTGTGGAAGGTTGCCAAAGTATGCACGGGATGTTACCTCCAATTGAATATTTAAAAGTGAAGAGAATGCAAGATACAGAGCTAACTGCTCCGTATTGGTTTCCTCAAACTTGTTATCAGTGTGATAATCCTCCATGTACTAAAGTTTGTCCTGTTGATGCTACATTTAAACGTACTGATGGAATTGTAGGAATTGATAGTGACAGATGTATAGGTTGTAAATTTTGTATGGCTGCTTGTCCATATTCGGCAAGAACATTTAATTTCGGAAGACCTGAATCTCAAAAACATTTTGAAGAGCTAAAAGCTAAAGGTGAAAAAGATAATTGTTGTGCAACAAAACCTTCAACAGAGGGTACGGTATCAAAATGTGATTTTTGTCCAGATCATGCAGCTAAAGGAAAATTACCAAGTTGCGTAACTGAATGTCCGAACGGTACAATATTTTTTGGAGATGAAAATGAAGATGCTGTAACTAACGGTGACGAAACATTTAGACTAAAAGAATTGCTAAAAAGCAGAGCAGGCTATCGTCAGTTTGAGGAATTAGGAACAAAACCTCGGGTATATTATTTACCACCGGTAAAACGTCAATTTCCTTTCGAAGAAGCAACTGAAATTCACAATAAAGCAGAATAATAATAATTATAAAAAACATGGAGAATATAAAATTAACATCAGATAGTCATCCTCACGAAACCT
>CAIUEQ010000251.1 GCA_903898215.1 uncultured Bacteroidota bacterium
ATAAAGATATCATCGATCAATATCAAATAGGAAAATATGTAAACCTTGAAGATGCAAATGCATTATCAAAAACAATTGATCAACTATTTACCAACGATGCCGAGTTATTACAAATGAGTAAAAATTGTATCACAGCATCCGAGCAAAAATATGATTGGGAAAGTCAGGAAAAATTATTGCTCGAATTATATCAAACACAAATTGAGTAGAATTAATTTTAATTGAAGCATCAAAAAAAAGACAGGCATATAGCCTGTCTTTTTTTTTGATATTTTTAAAACTACAATTTAAATGGCGCAATTGATTGCAGATTTAATCCAAGACTTAAAGTTGCTGTATTATAAGTACCAATGCTATATTCTCCTGAAATTGTCAGTAAAAGAATTTTCAATCTGAAACCTACATTTGCTCTAAAATTAGACACTGTTCCTGAGATATTAATTGGGTCAATAGCATTTAGTATTTTAGTAGTATGAGGATTGTAGTTAGTTCCTCCCATTGAAGGAGGGATAGGTTGATACTTATCATTTGGAACAGGGATTGGATAATTCCCTTCCAATTTCATATTAACTGTAGAATAGGCATAATTTACACCAATGTAAGGAGTGAAAAATAAAAGTTTTTTAGAAATGATAGTACCCACTGTCATACCATTTCCACTGAAAGTTAATTTTTGATTGTCATATTTAATTGAAGGGTCAGGATTATAATTTGTTGTATCAGTATTTGAAGAAAGTAACTGTCCCATAACAAACTCTGAATTAAATGAAGTGTATCCCGCAAATACTGACCAATCCCAACCCGGCATATTCTTAATTACCGGAATCCATTGTTTAATATCGTGTTTAAATCCTATACCAAATATACCAGCTTTAAAACTACCAACTTGTGTTTGAGGGAAAAACCTTAATGAAACTTCAGTTTTTTTAACCAAACCAACACTGAGTTGTATCATAGGTAAAGAGGGAGTGTATGGCACACCTAAACCAGTTGGTAATTGAAGTTTTGTAATTGCAGTATCTTTTGTTATTGATGGACCAACGGGAGGGGTGAAAGTAATTCGTGACATTACATCAACCCAAGGTGAATTTGAATTTTTTGTACCATATAAAGTTGAAAGATTTGGATCAGCTCCTGCGGGTAAAACGAAACGAGCCTTATTTGGGTCTGTGTTTAATCCAATATTATTCATATTGAAAGATTGATCAGCTGAAGGAACCATTGAAGCTCCTAAATTGAATTTAATATCAAATCCACCCAATCCTAATGGCTTAGCAGTATTATACCAACCATCATTTAGTCCTTGAGCAAAACCTTTCATCATCGGTGACATATAAGCATTAATTAATTTGTTGCCATCGTCTACTCCTGATTTAAGGAATTCACCAACCTGATCTTGAGCCAATGCATTTTGAGTATTGAATAAAATTGCAAGGGTTAAAATTGCTGCTGCTTTGAGTAAGTGTTTTTTCATAATAGTTTTTTTCAAGTTTAAAAATCAAAGATATGAATGTATAAATCATAGACATTAAAATTACTTAAACAGACAATAAAATATGTAGAATGACGTGGTTATTATATCAGTTGTTTACAAAACATTTAAATAGTTTATTTGCCAATAAATATTAAAGCAATAATTTGATTGGAGTTTAGGGGCTTTAATCAAACATCAAAATAAATCATTAAACATTTTCACACCGTGGCTTTCAGAGAAAAAGGATCAAAAATAATTATTAAAACACCGGAGCAAATTGAGGGAATCAGAAAGAGCAGTATGCTTGCCGGTAACACGCTAAATATTGTTGCGCCATATGTTAAGGAAGGTGTAACAACTGATTACCTAAATAAAATTTGTGCTGAATATATTAATGATAACAAAGCAAAAGCTGCAACTTTAGGATACCATGGTTATCCAAAGGAAACATGTATATCGGTGAATGATGTTGTTTGCCATGGTATTCCGGGAAAATATGAATTACGTGATGGCGATATTTTAAATGTAGATGTTACCACTATATTAAATGGTTATTTTGGTGATACCAGTAAAATGTATACTGTGGGAAATGTTTCTGAACATGCCCAAAAACTTATTGACGTTTCAAGAGAATGTTTGCGAATTGGAATCAAACAATGTTTTAGCGGAAACCGTGTTGGAAATATTGGTTATCAAATAAACAAATATGCTACCTCTAACGGATTTTCTGTAGTGTATGAATTTTGCGGACATGGCGTAGGTATTAGGTTTCACGAAGAGCCAGAGATAAGTCATGTAGACGAAAAAAATACCGGGGCTGTGCTTCTACCGGGAATGATTTTTACCATTGAGCCAATGATAAACGCAGGTAAATCAAGATGCAAAATTGATAAAAATGATGGCTGGACAGCACGAACAATTGATGGAAAACTTTCAGCTCAATTTGAACATACCATTTTAGTAACAGAATCTATTCCCGATATTTTAACTGATGTTGACGGAGAATATCCTAAAAAGTAATTGATTATTTCTTAGCTAATATTGCTTTAATCTTTTCTTCTAAAAGAAACTCATCTCCTTCGTTGTAACCTGTGTGAGTGTATACAATTTTTCCATTCCTATCCAGTAAAACTGTAAACGGAATTAGTAGAGCATTTAGCGAACGTTGCAAATCTTTATTTACATCTAACAAGCAATCAAAATCCCAACTTTGTCCATCAACAAAAGGTTTTACTTTTAATAAATTTTTTGAATCATCAGTACAAACAGCAACCATCACCACATCATATTTTGCTTTCCAATCGTCCAACATATTATCATTAATATTTGTCAACTCCTTCTTACAAGGTGTACACCAAGTAGCCCAAAAAGAAATGATCGTGATCTTGCCGTTCTTAGAATAATCAGCAGTGTTAACGTTTTTGCCGTTGATATCTTTTAAAATCATACCGGGCATAGTCTGTCCGTTTTGAGCAAAAACAATCGAACTAAATAAAATAAAAGCAGATAAGATAAGGTTTTTCATTTCGCTATTTTTATGAATCAAAACTACAAAACTTTCACAAAATAACATACACCAACAAAAACTTGTGAATAAACACAGGGAACATTTTTATCAAAGCATTTATATTTGTTACAATAAATTTAATAACTCATCAATGAGGATAGGAATATTTTTTGGAGGTAATTCACGCGAACGTGAGGTTTCGTTTGCAGGCGGTAGAACGGTATACGACAACTTGGATAAATCAATATTTGATGCTGTCCCAATTTTTGTAGATAGTTTTAATAATTTCATTTTACTCGATTGGCATTTAATTTATAAAGGAAGCATTCGTGATTTTTATCCTCCAGTTGACTTTTTAAAAAAATCAAAAGTTCCCATTCAAATTTATACAGAAAGTATTGAAAGTGCTTATCATGATAATGGAAAAACCATCGCTTCAAAACTTGGAAAAATCATTCAAATCGAAGAGCTTAACAAACTAATCGATTTTGCTTTTCTTGCATTACATGGTTCATTTGGAGAAGATGGGACGATCCAAGGATTGCTGGAGTGGCAAGGGATTCCGTATAGCGGATCAGGAATTTTACCTTCAGCAATTGGTATGCATAAAAAAACTCAAAAGAGTTTAATGCAACATGCTAATTTTAATTCTCCTGATTTTACAAGCATTTCAAAAAACAACTGGACAACAAACGATAAGAAAAAAATTTATGCTTCAATAAAAGCTGAACTCAAATTTCCATTTGTTGTAAAACCTGCAAATCAAGGTTCGTCTGTTGGTGTTACTGTCTTAGCAAAAGATAATTATGAAGCCTTTGAATCTGCTTTAGATAAAGCATTTTTTATGTGTAAGGTTTCAAAAAAACAATGGTCAATCTTATCCAAAGATGAGCAGATCGTTTTCATTCAAAAACTTTCAGATATCAGAGAAGGAATTGGTTTGCCATGTTTACTTGATAAAAAAATCATTTACCATCCCGATGAACTAATTGATATACTGAATAAGCATTTCAAAAAACATGATGCTGTTTTATTAGAAAGTATTTATAGCGAAACAGAAGCTCTATTAGAATCATTTATTGCAGGCAGAGAATTTTCGTGTATCGTTTTAAAAAATGAGGACGGAACATCAGTAGCCTTACCTCCTACCGAAATTGTAAAAGGACAGGAAGTTTATGATTATCGTTCAAAATATTTACCCGGATTATCACGAAAAATTACCCCAATAGATTTGCCGGAAAAAGATGTTCAGCGAATCAGAAAAGAATGCGAGCGTTTATTCGATTATTTTAAATTTAACACTTACGCACGTATAGATGGCTTTATCAATTCTAAAGGGAAACTTTTTTTGAATGACCCGAATACTACTTCAGGAATGATGCCTTCCTCATTCTTTTTTCATCAGGCTGCCGAGATTGGCTTAAATCCCTCACAGTTTTTAACATATATCATTCGTACTTCCATTGCCGAAAGAATTTCAACTTGGCCAATACATTTTCAACTGAAAAATTTATTGAAAGTAATCGATGATAAATTAATTCTCATCCCTTCAAAAAAATCTGCCAAGAAAAATGTTGCAGTATTTATGGGTGGGTATTCAACAGAGCGTCATATATCAGTTGAGAGCGGAAGAAATATTTATGAAAAACTTTCTTCTTCCACAAAATTCAGCCCGTTTCCGGTATTCGTTTCGGGAAATGAAAACCAACATGAATTATTTTTACTTCCGATTAATATCATGTTAAAAGACAATGCTGATGATATCAAAGAAAAGGTGATGCATTTTAAACGCGCAGCAATAGTTGATAAAATTATTGTTGATTGTAAAGCTATTATCAACAAGTACGGAAGTCCTAATAATTTATTCACGCCAAGGAAAATTTCTTATTTAGAACTATCGAAAATGACTGATGCTGTTTTTATAGCATTGCATGGAAGACCAGGAGAAGACGGACAAGTTCAGGCTGAATTGAATAAATTTAAAATCCCATATAATGGATCCGGTGTTGATAGTTCACGTATCACCATCAATAAATTTGACACCAATGAATTGCTAAGAAACCACGGATTTTTAGTTGCAGATCATATGCTGATTCATGATTCTGAATGGAAAAAAAACATCAACGATATCATAAAGAAAGTTGAAAAAATCGGCTATCCGTTAATTGCCAAACCTGCTGATGATGGTTGCAGTTCGGCAGTTAAAAAAATAAAAACTAAGCAGGAATTATTGAATTATGCCGAAGGAGTTTTTAGGAGTTCATTAGTAATTTCTTCAGAGCTTGCAGCAAAATTAAATCTTAAACCTAAAGAAGAATTTCCTAAGAAGAAATATTTTTTAGTAGAGAAATTTGTTGACAAAGGAAAGTCTGTACATTTTCTGGAAATTACCGGAGGCTTACTCACTCACTACGAAAAAGGAAAATTAAAATATGAGATTTTTGAGCCAAGCGAAACTTTAGCAGAAGGAGAAATTTTATCATTGGAAGAAAAGTTTTTAGCGGGGCAAGGTCAAAATATTACTCCTGCCCGTTTCTCTCCAAACAAAAAATCTCAAAAAATAATCAGCGAAAAAATCAAACATCATCTAAAGGAAGCTGCAAAAGTGTTGAAGGTTGAAGGTTATTGCAGAATAGATGCTTTCGTAAGAATTTTTCAAAACAATAAAGTAGATGTGATTTTTATTGAGGTGAACTCGTTACCGGGAATGACTCCTGCCACTTGTATTTTTCATCAATGTGCAATAAACAATTATAAACCTTTTGAGTTTATTGATAGTATTTTAGAGTTTGGTGAACAAAGAGTAAAATTGGGAAAATAGATTCTGCCCATTACGAAAATTCAAATATTTACGTTTTGCTATTACTCTGTAAAAGTTGATATTTGGCTGCGAAATTATTAAACAATAGATGAACTTTTTTAAAAGTCTGGGTGCCAATATTTTTGCCATAATCATTTCAGTTATTGTGGTTTTTACTGTGGTATCTTTTATCCTTAATTCGTATACACGACACGGTGAATCACTTACTGTGCCTGATATTCGCGGATTAAAAATATCGGAAATGCAGCGCATCTTATCTGAAAAAAAATTACAATATGTAATCACCGATTCACTTTTTTTTGCAGATAAACCCGCCTTGAGTGTTGTTGAACAAAATCCTTCTCCTCAATCAAAAGTAAAAGAAGGACGAATAATATATATCACCATCAATGCTAATTCAGCACCTACCGTTTTAATGCCAAACCTTGTTGATATTTCTATCAGACAGGCTTCTGCAATGCTTTTGAATGTGGGATTGAAACCTGGAAAACTTATTTACAAACCTGATATTGCACAAAATGTGGTGCTCGATATGTTGTATCGCGGACAAACAATTAAAGCCGAATCTAAAATACCCAAAGGCTCAACAATTGATTTAGTATTAGGTGATGGACTAGATGGTTCCGATGTTTCGCTTCCGGATTTAACAGGATTAACTTTAGAAGAAGCAAGTAATTTATTGGCAAGTTCATCGTTAAATAAAGGTTCTGTAATTTTTGAAGGAGCTGTTAAAGATTCATCGTCAGCAAAAGTTTTTAAACAAGACCCACCTTTCAATGATGGCAAAATGCTAAGAAGCGGACATGCAGTTGATCTATTTTTAAAACAAGAATGAAGAAATTTTTATTCGTAATTTATTTTCTATTTATAGGATATTTCACCTTTGCCCAAAATGGTGAGAAGAGAAGCTCATTAACTGAAAACTTTGAATTATCTCAATACGCAAAACTTCATCCCGATAAAACAGAGAGAATATTCGGAAATAATATTTACTCAAAAACCGGTTTGGCTGATAGCAGTTTCCCTTTCATAGAACGTTTTACAAATCCCGGAACTTTTCTTTTATTTTCAAATTGGGCTGATGCAAACGTTACAAGAATTGGCCAATCAGTTATGTTTGATGCTTTTGATCGTTTTGGAAATGTTTATCCAGGCAATCATTATGGACAAGCCGATTCACTAACTTCACAACCTATCCGATTAACTGTTACATCAAACCTTTATTTAGAATTTAATTACAGTGGCGGTAGCACTTGGTATGATGGAGATTCATTGATATTACAAATTTTAGATAAGAACGGTAAATGGAAAAGAATTTGGTACTCGTCAATTTATGAAGTTAACAAAACAATCACCTTACCAATCGACCAAACTTCAATCCCATTAGATTCATTAGACCCTACACATATTGTTTTCAGATTTATCAATTTAACTAATCTCTATTCAGGTATTACTGAAGATTTTATTTTAAACTATTTTGTTTTCGCTCATAAATTGGATTTACCAGCTTATGATAACATGAGCGTTTTTTCTGAAGATTCTTTTCCATCAAAAGTATATTGGAGTCAGGCAAAAACTAAAATAACCATTGGTTCGCAATTAGGTTTACCATGGTGTAATCCTGCTGTTTTTGATGCCTTCGATGAGAATAAAAAGTTATATAGCAATACAGCAGGAACAGGATTTGCCGACACCTTGGCATCGCATTATATCGACCTTTCGAATTTTACTTCAAAGGATTCTGTTTTTTTAAGATTTTATTATCGGGCAATGCCAAGTTCAAAATCTGCCGATTCACTTTTTCTGGAATTTAAAAACTCTTCAGGATCATGGATACGTGTAAAAGGATTTTCGGGAAGCCCGTTTAATAATTTCAAATTATTCAGTCAGTATGTAAATTTTACAAATTTTAAATCTGCCTTTTTTCAGTTTCGATTGATCAATAAAACTACCTATACTTTAAACGATACTTCTAAATGGATTGTGAGTGGATTTAATTTCGGCAAAAAACTTTCTTTACCTCTCATTGAAGATTTTTCGTCATCAAAAATTTATCCTGACCCTGGTTATTGGAAAGATAAATTAGTATACATAAACAATCATTTCCCAATTGATCCTCCAAGTTTTAATGTAGCAACTTTTGATGGACTTGATAACCGTGGAAACCCTTATGGCTTTGGAAGAGGCTATTGCGACTCTCTCACAACTTGGCCAATAAATCTATCAGGATACACTGTTGCTGATTCAATCTATTTAAGTTTTTTTATCGAACCAAAAGGGTTAGGAGAAAAACCCAGTAGCAATGATTCTTTTATTGTTGAGATGAGAAATTCACCATACGACCCAAACGCTTTTACTACTGTTTGGGGAACTGTTGCATCAAAATATCCCGACACAGCATTTACTCAAATCTTTATAAAAATAGATAGCAGTTATCTTCATGATGATTTCCAATTTCGATTTAAAAATATTGGAAGTTTAACCGGAAATTTAAAACATTGGAATTTAGATTATATCAGACTTGATAGAGGAAGAAACAAAAACGACACTTCATATACTGATGATGCAATTTCAACTGCACCGCAAAGTTTATTGAAAACATATTCCTCTCTACCGTGGGGACATTATATTTTAAATAAGGCACTTTTTGATATCGACACTCAATATTTTTATTTAAAAAACAACTCCAATAATTCTCATAATACCAATTACTATAGGGTAATTTATGATCAGCAAAAATCAGTTGTTGAATCTTATTCTAATATCATCAACAACTTTCCTGCAGGACAAATTTATAAAGCCTTTGTTCCTAAAACTAATCCGCTTGTAACGCCATCTGCATCTGTTGATACCGTTTTATTTACTTGTAAATATTCTTTAAAGGAAGCAACTTCAGTTGATAATATTCCTTCAAACGACACCTTTGTTACACAACAAATTTTTAGCAATTATTTTGCTTATGATGATGGCAGTGCCGAAGCCGGATATGATGTTGCAAACCGACCGGGATCTGTTGCACTGGGATACAATTTACCAAAGGCCGATACATTATATGGCATTGCTCTTTTCTTTAATCAATCAGCAGTGAATGTTTCAGGACGCTCATTTAACTTTAAGGTTTGGAAAGATATTGCACAGCCACCTGCACAATCAGGAGAAACACTGCTAAAAGATATCATTGGAAACCCTTGTGAATATCCTTTTTCAGGACCCGTTTATCAAAATAAGATCAATGGATTTTATTATTATAAATTTCATG
>CAIUEQ010000252.1 GCA_903898215.1 uncultured Bacteroidota bacterium
TATTATATTAACGTTAATTTAAACTTCGTTTATATGAGATTAGTATATTCGTACCATAATATTATGATAAGGGAATACAAAGGATATCTATTTAAAGACCGAGAAATCAGTTGGATGTTATTTAACGAACGAGTGCTGCAGGAAGCTGAAAACACTTCTACTCCACTCCTCGAGCGATTAAAATTTCTTGCTATTTTCTCGTCAAATAATGATGAGTTTTTTAGGGTACGCGTTGCTTCTTTACGAAGATTGCAAAAGCTGAGTAAAAAAAACATGAGCGATACTCAGTTTTCGCCCGATGATATTCTCTCTGAAATCCAACGAATAGCTGTTATTCAACAAGATAAATTTAATAAAGTTTACGATCATATTATTGAAGAATTGTCGCTAAAAAACATCTCAATAATTAACGAAACTCAACTCAATAATGAACAAGTAATAAAAGTTCGAGATTTTTTTGACATTGAAGTACTTCCGTTTCTAGTTCCGATTGTTATCGATGATTTAAAAAATATTCCGCACTTAAGAGATCGTTCGATATACTTAGCTGTATGCATGAGTGATTCAAAACATCAACTCAAACCTAAGCATGCGATCATTGAAATTCCTTCACTCTTAAAGAGGTTTTATATTTTACCAAAAACAGATGGCAAAACCTATATCATGTTTTTGGATGATATGATTAGGAAATTTTTAAGCCGCATATTTTCTATTTTTAATTTCGACACTTTTGAAGCTTACACGATAAAAATTACAAGAGATGCTGAATTCACTCTTGATATTAGCGAAGATTATAAAGAAAGTCTTTTGGTGAAAATCCAAAAAAGTCTTAAACAACGCTCAATTGGTAAACCTACCCGATTTATTTATGACGGTACAATGCCTAAAGGTGTAAGAAATTTATTGGTAGAAAAATTACAACTCAAAAACGTTAGCATGATTGCCGGTGGAAGATATCATAATTTTAAGGATTTTATGAACTTCCCTAAAGTTGGCGATGCCAGTGATAATTACCCTCCACTAGACCCAATCCATTCTGCTGAACTTGATTCGGCCAAAACAATTTTTGATGTAATCGACAAAAAAGATTTCCTATTAAACCACCCTTATCAAAGTTTTGATTATTTGATCAGAATGCTTCGCGAAGCTGCCATCGACCCAAATGTTAAAGCTATAAAAATTACTTTATACAGAGTTGCTAAACATAGCAATGTTGTAAATGCCTTGATTAATGCCATTAAGAACGGAAAAAAAGTGACTGTTCTGATGGAACTCCAAGCACGATTTGATGAAGAAGCAAACATACATTGGACAACTCAATTACAGGAAGCCGGTGCAAGAGTTTTCTTTGGTGAACCCGGACAAAAAGTTCACTGTAAATTGTGTGTGATTTATCGAATGGATAACGGAAAAATTAAACGTTACGCTCATTTATCAACTGGGAATTATAATGGCGAAACTGCACGTTTGTATTGCGATCACGGATTATTTACAAAGGACGAACGAATTACAAATGATGTAGAGAAATTAATGGACATGCTTTTTCAGGGAACCAATAAACACAGATTCGATCATCTGTTGGTTGCACCTGAATACATGCAAAAACAATTTATTGAGTTAATTGATACAGAAATTAAAAATGCCAAAGAGGGAAAACCTGCGTATATCATTGCCAAAATGAATAGTCTTGTTGAAGATTCTATTGTTAAAAAAATATATGATGCAAGCAAAGCAGGTGTTAAAATAGATTTGATCGTTCGTGGAACTTGCTCTGTTGTTCCGGGTGTTCCAAAGCTTAGTGAAAATATACGAATAATCAGCATCATCGATAGATTTTTAGAACATGCTCGTATTTTTATTTTTGCAAATGGTGGACAAGAAAAAATCTACCTGGCATCATCCGATTGGATGAATAGAAATTTGCATAATAGAATTGAATGTGCGTTTCCAATTTATGACGAAAATATCAAACAAGAGATTCGCGACATTATCAACATTCAATTAAGTGATAATACCAAAGCCCGGCTTATTGATATTGAGTATGATAATAAATATGTAACCAATGACAAACCTAAAGTCCGCGCACAGATGGACACCTACGAGTATTTAAGAAAAAAATATGTGAACTGATTTTGGGTTCTATAAATTAATCAACAGATACATCTTCAAACATCCATTCAAAAATAGTCGCTACAATTTCTTATCAACCTTTACTTATATTTGCTTCAGTAAAATGTTCTGTCGCGTTATATTTATATAATGAGGAAAGTCCGGGCAACAAAGAGTAACATACTTCCTAACGGGAAGGTACTTCAATACCGTTAATCGGGAATTGAAGTAACAGATAGTGCCGCAGAAATTAAACTACCACACCCGATCGTGAAAATCGGGAGAGGAAAAGGTGAAATGGTGGTGTAAGAGACCACCGAATAAATGGCAACATTTATTGCAGGGTAAACCTTATGTGTTGTAAGACCATGTAGGCTTCGATTTTTGGACTGCTCGTTCAAATGCTTTATGCTATCGAAGTGGGTAGGTTGCTGGAGGCAGCGAGTGATTGCTGTCCTAGATAAATGACAGATTAGTTTTGCCCCAAATTTTTGGGTCGAAATAAAACAGAACCCGGCTTATAATTTTACTAAAAAGAAAAGGCGTTTCCGATTCCAATCGGGACGCCTTTTCTTTTTTTTGGAATAAAATCGTTATCAAAAAATATAGACCTAATCATTAATATGAGAGTTATCAGTTTGTAGTATAAATATTTCTTAAATAATAATTTTGTCATTGAAAATTGTATAAAAAATAGAGCAAAATTTTTATTCATCGAAAAGACTAAATTAAATAAATATGAAAAAAATTACGACAATATTATGCGTGATAAGTATCATCAACATTATGATTTCATGTGAAAAACAAAATAGAGGAACCTCTAAGTCTGATTGCAAAGATTCAGTGAATTTAAGTGAACAAATTTTGATACAAACAGCTGATGATGCTGTTAAGGAATTAATAAATGGAAACAAACGTTTTTGCGACAATAAATTAATTAATACGAACTATAAAAAACAGATCGAACAAACTAAAGCAGGTCAAAAACCTCACTCAGTAATTTTATCATGCATGGATTCCAGAGTTCCTCCGGAAATTATTTTTGACCAAGGTATAGGAAACATTTTTGTTCTTCGTGTAGCTGGAAATATTGAAGATGATAATGTAGTAGGCAGCATGGAATATGCTCTTGAACATGCTGGTTCAAAACTAATTGTGATAATGGCTCACAGTCATTGTGGTGCAGTAACCGGTGCTGTTAAAAATATTAAACTTGGTAACTTAACACAACTTGTGGATCAAATAAAACCAGCTATTAAATCATCTCCAGATAATCCTGCAACCATAGATGAAACAGCAAAAAACAGTGTAAAAATTACCATGAATGATTTGTTAAGTAAAAGTGAAATTATTCGAGAACTGGTTAAGGAAAATAAAGTGAAAATTGTAGGCGCTTTTTATGATATAGAAACTGGAGTTGCTACTTTTATGGAATAAATTCTTCTTAAAAATTGTTTAAATTTTGATGAAAATAAATCACTGTAAGTAAAAAGCAACGCATAAATTTATTTTGAAGACTTTGCAGTACTTTTATTCACGGCCCAAACTCCTGCTATCGTTAACAAAATAGCTAATCCTAAAATAAAGTTTAATTTTTCGGCCAGAAAAAGCCACCCGATAGCAACTGCAACAAGGGTATTTATATAAGGATAAGTTGAGAAGATTGATGCAGGCATTTTTTTTAATACATACATGAAAGCGCCATAAGCTATGATTGAACCAAAAATGATCAAATAGATCAAAGCCCAAATTGATTCAGATGTTGGATGAAGTATTGCCCACTCCCCTTTCCATGTTCCTATTAAATCCAAAACAACACCCCCGAAAATCATTTGTAAACCTGCTCCAAATAAAGGATGCACGTTAGAATGGTGGTTCATTGAATAAATAGTTCCTAATGCCCACGAAATATTTGCTATGATTATCGCAACAATTCCAAAAACATAATTAGGCTGAGTAAGGTCTTTTAAGTTGTCTTTAAATATGAGAAGTTGCCCCATTAAACAAATAGCAAGTCCAACAGAAATCATCCAAGTAATCTTCTCTTTTTTGCCTGTTAAAGAATTTAAAATCACTACCCAAATTGGAGTTAGTGAACAAATTAAAGCAGCAAGTCCACTCGAGATATAAATCTCTGCCCAAGTAACTAATCCATTTCCTATCACCAACATTAGAAAACCATTGATGGCATAAATTTTCAAATCTTTAAGTACCGGAATCTTGTATCCTCTTAATAAAAAATACGAACAGATAAGAATGCCACCAATGCTATGCCTTATGCCGGCCATAAGCATTGGAGGAAAACTTTGTACTCCAACCCGAATAGCAAAATAAGTTGTTCCCCAAAAAAAAGCGACTGCGGCAAATGCTAACCAGGCTTTGTATGATATATTATTATTCAAATTCGTTTCTTATAAATGACTTGGCGGTGCAATTACGTTCATTAAACTTGTAAAATATTCAATAGAGTGAACTAACCGACTTCCATACCAGCTGAATAATTCTCCATCAACCAACAAAATTTCAGAATCAGGACAACTGTTTTTTAACTCATCAATATGCTTTTGTTTGAATGGATAAGGTTCGGATGACAAAAAGATAAATTTAGGATTTAATTTTTGTAGGGTAATCAAATCAATTTCGGGATAACGCGAATTCATACTATTACAGGCATTTTTTAAACCGCAACGCTTAAGCATATCATTAATAAAAGTATCATTCCCAGCAGCCATGTATGGCTCACGCCAAATTAAATAAAGTGTGATATTTTGAGATTTTGAGATTGCGAGAGAATCAAATCCTGATTTAATTTTAGTTGAAATTTCAATTGCCTTTTCTTTCTTATCAACCATCTCTCCTACTTTTATGATCATCCCTAAAGCATCTTCCAAAGTTTTGATATCACTCATCCAAACTGGATAATGTTTCATTAATTCTTCAACTTGTGTTTGGTCATTTTCTTCTTTATTTCCAATGATCAAATCTGGTTTTAACGATTCAATAATTGAGATGTTTATTTTTTTTGTACCTCCAACCCTTGTCTTTTCAAGGTGCATTGATGGTGGGTGAATACAAAAAATTGTCTGTCCAATCACTTCATCCTTCAATCCCAGGTCATATAAAAGCTCGGTTTGGGAAGGAACTAACGATACAATTCTTTTAGGTGGAAAATCAATTTCTACCATCCTGTTCATCTGATCTATAAATTTTCTTTTCATGAATCCTTCAAAAATAGCTTCCCCGAAAATAGATTAGTCATTAAAAATTATTTTATTTGTTAACGCAATTCGAGCATTTATGGAAAATCAAACAAAAACGACATTAGAACATGGACTTAAATGGGGATTGATTTATGGAATGGCTAACATCGCATTTTTTCTAATAGCCTACTTAATAGACAAGACTTTACTGGTAAGTATGTGGTTTAGCGGAGGGATATTTATTATCAATTTGATACTATTGATATTCCCTGTAATTGCAAAAAGAAAGGAGTTTAAAGGATTGATTAGTTTTAACGATGCTTTTATCATTTGCTTTACCGTTTTTTTGGGGGGTGCTTTGATTCAAAATATTTTTACTTTTTTTCTATATAATTTTATTGATACGGGACTTGCCGAGTTTATTAAGCAACAAACCATAGAATCAACAGTATCATTATTGGGAAAATTCAATTTGGAACAAGATCAAATAGATAAAGCAATAAGCGATATTCAAAGTCAGGATTTTACTCAAACTCCTGCACGAATTAGTTTGCAGTTCTTTTACTCGATGATCTATGGTGGATTGATATCAATGATTCTCGCAGCTATTTTAAAAAAAGCACCAAAGGTTTCAGACTTTGAATAAAAACTATTGTTAACATAAAAATTGATGAATAAAACAGATATTTCCATTGTTGTTCCGCTGATTAATGAAGAGGAATCGTTACCCGAATTAATTGAATGGATTGAACGTGTGATGCACGACAATAATTACACTTACGAAGTTTTGCTGATGGATGACGGAAGCACTGATAATTCATGGAATATTATTCAAGGTTTACATCTAAAAAACGAAAATGTTAAAGGAATTCGTTTTCGCAGAAACTATGGAAAATCAGCAGCATTAAATGTTGGATTCCAAGATGCCATCGGTGATGTAATTATTACGATGGATGCAGATTTGCAAGATTCACCTGATGAAATTCCGGAGCTTTATAATATGATCGTTATTGATGGCTATGATATTGTTTCAGGATGGAAAAAGAAACGCTATGACCCTATTACAAAAACGCTTCCAACAAAACTTTTTAACTGGGCAACACGTAAAATGAGTGGCTTACAATTACATGATTTTAATTGCGGATTGAAATCCTACCGTAAGGAAGTTGTAAAATCAATAGAAGTATACAATGAGATGCACAGATATATTCCGGTTATCGCCAAATGGGCTGGATTTAGGAAAATTGCTGAAAAGGAAGTTCAACATCGTGAAAGAAAATATGGAACTACAAAGTTTGGTTTAGAAAGATTTGTTAATGGATTTCTCGATCTGCTTACTATATTTTTTGTTTCCAAATTCAGTAAAAAACCAATGCACTTTTTTGGCGTTCTAGGAACATTATGTTTTATGGGAGGTTTTGCTGTTACCCTATTTTTGATCGCTCAAAAAATTATTGATAGTTATCAAAATATTGACCACCGTGGTATTACCGAGCAACCCTTATTTTATCTTGCATTGGTTGCTACAATAATTGGAGTGCAACTTTTTTTGGCAGGATTTATTGGCGAAATGATTTCAAGAAACGCTAGCGAAAGAAACGTTTACGGTATTAAACAAAAACTAGGATTTGGCGAATAAAATTCTAATCGTTGGCCCTGCATTTCCGCTACGTGGCGGACTAGCTACTTACAACGAGCGATTAGCAAAAGAATTTTCTGAACTTGGATATGAATGTGATATTTTAAGTTTCAGTTTGCAATACCCCTCTTTGCTATTTCCCGGTAAAACTCAATTCTCAACTGATCCTGCTCCTAAGGGAATAAATATTTTGCCGTTAATAAATTCCATCAATCCTTTAAATTGGTTAACGGTTGGAAAACGTATCAAAAACCAGAAATACGATATTGTTATTTTCAGGTATTGGATGAGTTTTATGGCTCCTGCTTTTGGAACTATTGCAAGCATCATTAAACAAAATAAACATACCAGAATTTTAGCTATAACAGATAATTTATTTTCACACGAAAAACGTTTTTTTGACTCCGCTTTCACAAACTATTTTTTAAACAAATGTGATGGGTTTTTAACAATGTCGCAATCGGTTTTAAGTCAACTAAAACAAGTATCACCAAACAAACCATCTGTTTATGTTGCGCACCCGATGTATGATATGTTTGGAGAACAAATTGATAAAATTGAAGCTAAAA
>CAIUEQ010000253.1 GCA_903898215.1 uncultured Bacteroidota bacterium
GTTAACATAAGAGATTGCTTCAGTTAAATTAGTAAATGTTCCTGAATTTGGTGATGCAGCTGTTGGCCATGATTTAGCACCGCTAACTTGATAAATATTTCCTCCTACCAAAGCAATGTTTACACCACCACCACTAGAAGTAAATTGATATGCTCCACATGATGGACCAGCATAAGGGCGAGTAACACCGTTAATGTCAACACCAACTCCAGTTCCTGAAACCCCTGTGTTTGAAACCAATGAAGGAGTAGAAGAAGTTAATTGTAAAAATGTATCTGATATAAATGGAGGAATGGCAGTTAAACTGTTAGCATCTAACCCTGTAAATCCTCTCCAATGATTGATAGAGACTAATTGAGTTCCACCATTTGCTCCTGAATAACCAACAAAAGCGTTTCCTCCATCAGTAGTATTTATATAATAATTATTTCCATCACAAGCAGTAAAAGGATTGTTTGTTGAATTTACAACTACACCATAAGAAGTTGCTCCCGCAGCATTTGTTGACATTCTTCCTTGTCTGTTTGCTAAAATGTTATTTTGTAATGATATACCTCCTGTTACTGTTGATGCTAACCATAAACAAGTTGAATACATTGAAGTTCCATAAGCACCAGACAATACACTTCCGTACATATTCATCGAATTATGAGAAATAGTAACACCAGCATTTGCTGAGTTATCCTGAATCATAATTGCTGCTGAAACATTTGAAGTATTTAATGCTAAGTAACCTGGTCCGCTAATGTTTGCTATAGAGTTATTAGTAATTACAATTGCTAATGGTTGAGTATGCGTTCCATGATTCCCTCTTATTCCATAAGAACCAGATCCAACAGATGAAGTAGTGATATTGTAAATAATATTACTGTTAATATAAACATTGCTATCATTTGCCAAGGCTGGACTCTGACCAGCATTATCAAGTAAAATACCGCTAAATCCACCAACGGTGTTTACACTATTTCTAATTGTATTGTTTTGAATAGAAACATTTGCTTGCGCGTTAATATAAATTCCACTATTTGAACTTCCTGATCCGATATAGTCTGTTTTAGCAGTTCCACCTGGTGCAATTGTACCTCCAATAATATTTCCTGAAATATTTAAATATCTATCTTGTGCCCCTACAACATTCCCCTTGCCAATAATGCTTATTCCATTTTGAACAGCTGTGATTACGTTGTTCTGAATAGTAATATACTGGCTAGTTTTTAAATTTGGAAAAGGAGCATAAATACCACCAAGATTACTTCCTAAGAAAATAGCTGCGTAAGTATTAACAGCAGTAGTTGAGCTGTTACCTATAAAATTACAATTTTTGATGGTAATAAATTGTGTACCCGAACCATTTGCATTTGGAGAAACAATATTGATTATTTGAGCTCCAGTAGAAGTTGAAGCATTAGACATTTTAAAAGTTAGATTTCTTTGTCCAACTGTTCCTTGTCCATCAATAGTAAAAAATTGAATTCCGTAAAACTCCCACATAGCAATACTGTTGGCAATTGAAGTTGCTGAAGTAATCGTATCGTAATAACCCGGAGCTGGTCTTAAAACTATTGGCCTGTTTGATCCTTGATAAGGATAACCTCCATTAGTTACATCACCTAAAGCAATCAAGTTGGGCTCCACGTATCCAACATAACCAGGAGCAAGAACAATATTTACCGTTCCTGTAGTTGTTGAATCTGTACCGTTAAGGGTAAGAGCATTCATAATACCGGTTGTGCTAGTGTATGCTGTAACGTACCGCGTCCCTGAATAACTGCCTGAAAGATCCTTAAAAGTATCTTTAGGTGCTACTAAGTCAGCCCCAACACCATTCACATAGTAGGTTGAACCACCTTTTAATGGAGCTTGGGCTTGGCTGTTTTCGCCAATAAACATTAACGCTGCAGTAAACACAAAAGCTTTTGCAATTGCATTTAGTTTGGATGTAAAGTTTGCTTTCATATAAAATTTATAGTTTATGTAATTTCGAATAAATGAATCTCAAATCTAAAGAAAAAAAGGAAAAAACAAACTTTTTAAAACTTATTATTTTCTTAATTCTATTTTTTGCTTTTAACCCGTTGTTTTACAGTCCTGATATTGGGTCTTCTATTAATTTGCCACTTAAAACCTTTTAGTCGTAATTCATCAGGTTTTATTTCGTCAAGGGTATAAAAAACAGCATCTGGTTGTGTGATAAATTTACCCTTATCAATTTTATTATCTTTAAAGTAAAACTCCATTTCACTACAATCAACAACGTTTACGCCAATATAAGTTGTGTCTTCTTCTTTGGCAAAATAGATACTTTGACCGTTACCAAAAACCTGCATGAATTTAATTTTATTGTTTTCGAAAAATCCTTTCATGTTTTTCCCTTTCACTTGATTAAATTCTTTCATTGCCTCACGAGAAGCTATGAAAGCATTATTCTTAAGATAAAAAGAATCGATTTTACTATTATTAATGAACATAATAATTGTGTCGGATGTTATTTGATTTTGCCCTGACCATAAGATAGGATTATGATAAAGGTTAATCGTTGAATCATCATAATTATAAACCAACGAATCGCATACTGCTTGTATATCGTTCTTGAAAATCTTTGCATTAAAATATGCCTTTACAATTTGCTTTTGGGTTTTAAATTTTTGATAAGAAAATATTGTGTCGGCAAAGAGATACATCGAATCATTAACCATTATCTTTTTAGCCATTGCTTTTAACGTTACAAAACTCCTCTTCTCTTTCCCGATGAGTTCACCGTAATCACCATAGATGATAATTTTATTTACCGTGTCTGTTAATTCAATATTCCTAAATGCTTTCCCAAATTCAGTTTTCCGCTCATAATAAATACTATCAGCTTTTAATTTGCTCGACTTATTGTTGACTATAGCGTTTTTATTAAACTGTGCAATTTCTTTATCAGTACTATACCATCCATTTTCACAATAAATCTTATCTCCTTTGCTCACAATATTTGTAGGCCCGAAAAAATCAGTAATATGTGTTGCTGTACTATACTTCAGAGTATCGCAAGTCATAGTATAATTAGGATTCACAAGCACCACATCCTTGCGGTAATAAAACTCTTTAAAATTCGTATAATAATATCCAATTTTAGAGGTGAGAACATTTTCCTTATTGATAATTTTCCCACCGGCAGTATAGAATGCTATATTATTATTCATATCAAAGTTCAGCTCGCTGCACGTAAGGTTCATGCTATTATCATTCATCCTTACATTTTTTTCAAGTCGGGCAATTTTTTTATCCCCGCTGTACTCAAGATAATCAGCATAAAGGAACACACTATCGTTATCATTAATTCGAACATTATTATAAGCAATCACAAAGTTTGAATCTTCAAATAGGAATGCACTATCACAATACAGTAATGTATTACCTTGTTTAAACTTAACATCTCCTATCAGTTTTTTAACTTTTCCGCTACCGCGTTGATCATATTCGAGAACACGCGCACCAAGTATCTCAACCCTTGTTAGCTTTTGAGCCTGACTCAAATTAGTAAGACAGAACATGAAAACAATAAATAAATATCTTTTTAGCATTTTAAAATAAATGATTCCAAAACTAAAGATTTAAAATAATTTTGAAGCAATGAATTTTTTAAATCGATTCGAAAACTTTTTAATTGACGAACTAAACATCCACACTAGTCAGAAAATTATTGTTGCTGTGAGTGGAGGAGTTGATTCGATGGTTTTACTTAATATGCTCATGCAAACCAAGCATCAGATTGCTGTTGCTCATTGCAATTTTTGTTTGCGAGGTGAAGAAAGCAATGGCGACAATGAATTGATAAAGCTATTTTGCAACGAAAACAACATTCAATTTTTTGATAAAATTTTTGATACAAATTCTTTTACCAAAGAAAATAAAATCGGAATTCAGGAAGCTGCCCGAATTATAAGATACGAATGGTTCAATGAATTATTAGCGAATTACCACTTTAACTTTATTGCAACAGCCCATCACTTAAATGATGTAACCGAAACTTTATTATTTAATATTACCCGTGGCACAGGAATATCCGGTTTGCATGGAATACCAATTCGAAATAATAATATCATTCGTCCACTATTATTTGCAACAAAAGATGAAATAATTGAGTACGCAAAAGAAAACAATATTTCATTTAGAGATGACAGTTCAAATAATAAAAACAAATACTCCCGAAACAAAATCAGAAATCTTGTAGTTCCGGTTTTAAAAGAAATAAACCCTTTGCTCGAAGAGCATGTGCATTCACTTACAAACCAAATTACATTTATAGAAAAAATATACCGGTCACATATTGAAGAAATATGGAATAACATTCACATCAAAAAAAACGATACTATAGAAGTACCGATTTCCGAATTAATTCAACTGCATCAACTGCCATATTATCTATTTGAATTTTTAAGCCCTTTTGGATTTAACTTTTCTCAAACTACTGAAATAATTTCTTCCTTAAACGAGCAAAGCGGCAAGCGTTTCTTTTCTTCCACACATCTACTTTTGAAAGATAGAAAATCAATTTTTATTACACCTGTTTTAAACAAAACCAGTATTGAAATTTGTATTGAGAAAGGTGAAGATCTAATTACATTTAATGATGCAATCTTAAAAATAGAATATCTAAATATTGACACTGAAATTAATTACACTTCAAATGTTTTTTATTTTGATCTCGACTCTATTGTATTTCCTATTAAAATTAGAAGTTGGAATAATGCCGACAAATTTGTCCCACTTGGCATGAATAATTATAAAAAGGTAAGCGACTTTTTTATTGATGAAAAGTTAAGTTTGATCGAAAAGAACGAAGCGATAATTTGTTGTTCAAATGATGGAAATATTATCAGCATTTTACCTTATCGAATTGACAACAGAAACAAGATCTCTTCAGATTCAAAAAATATTTTAAAAATCACTTTTGTAGGTGCATAAAAAAAGGCAACCAATTGGTTGCCTTTTTAAAACTTTGAAACATTTATTATTTCACAATATTTATTTTTTGAGTAAATGTTTTTCCTGCACCTTCTATCTTAACAATATACATTCCTTCATTCATTTCTGTCATATCAACTTCAATAGCTTTGATGTTTTTATTTACAGAGATTTCTTGAACCAATGACCCAATAATTGAATACACTTTTATAGTTTGAATAGCTGAACCATTTTCAAGATCAACAGTAAATTTACCATTACTAGGATTTGGATAAATCTTCATTTTACCATTTGAGTTCAATGAATTTACTCCTAAAAACATATCTACAACTCTAACCGTTCTTATAACTTGTGATGCAATATTTCCTGATGGGTCGGTAACATCATATGTTACATAATACAAACCAGGGAAATCATTTTTAATCTTTGTCTCATCGCGCTTAAAGAATGTTGGAGAACTTAACACTGTTTCAGTCCAAAAGTTATCGCTGATTGTTTGACCCGGATCTACATATTTCTGATATCTTGCTAAGATGTATGGATCATCACCAAGTAAAGAAATTACAGGTGCAATTCTATCAACAACATGAACTGTTCTTGAAACACATGCTTGATTATTTGAAGGATCAGTTACACAATAGGTAACTATATAAGTTCCCAACTTTGCCATATCCGGATCAGCACTTTGTGAAATCACTAAAGTACCATAAGGATAATAAGTACTATTTGCAGTAATGAATGGGTCGATACCCTTCCATGAAGCATTTACATCAACAGTCATATTTGCTAATCCATTCAACTTGATTGTAGGGAAAATAGTATTGTCAATTTTTACAACTAACCTAAATGATAATGCTTGATTTCCTGAACCGTCAGTTGTGTTAAATAATAAGGTATAATATCCTTTTACATTAACATTGATAGTTCCTGTTTGAATTAACTGCAATCCCGACCAGTAATTATCAGTTGCTGTTACAACATTTTGTGCAACGAATGCAGTTCCAATTTGGTAACGAACAGTATCAGTTCCGGTTTTTCCGTTTACGATACTTGATATCACAGGTTTAGTTGTATCAACAACCATTACAGTTCTTGTTTTAGAAGCGATAAATCCAAATGCATCGGTGATGGTATAAGTTACAGGATATGTACCTAAAAGGTTTGTATTTACACTTCCTGAAATAGCAACCAGGTTACTGATATTTCTTCCAAGATTATCAGCAGCAGTTGCGCCTTGTTCAGTATAATTATATTTCACACCTACTTTCACTGTGTCGGCACCTACAAGAGCAATAGTTGGTCCTGTTTGGTTTACTTCCACCTGAACAATACGTGTTACTGGCAAGCTGATATTTCCATATAGATCGGATACCGAATATGATAAGGTATA
>CAIUEQ010000254.1 GCA_903898215.1 uncultured Bacteroidota bacterium
ACCTCGTCTACACGGGCAGCAAATACTATTTCATCTATTTTACTTTTTGGTATCAATTTTTTATTGAAGGGTGGTAAAAATAAGAATATTAGTTGAATGTCAGAAAGAACTTCTTATAAAACAAAAATACCCTCCGAAAACTCAAAGGGTATTTATTTATTTTTAAAATGATTTAACTATTTGCTCAACAATATTTTTGAATGAAATATTTTGTTTCCGCTATTCACCGAGATAAAATAAATTCCATTATTAAAACTTTCTAAATTTAACTGTGCATTTCCATTAATATCAATTTGAATAGCCTCATCAAAAACATTTTTTCCTGTTATATCAACTATAGTTACATGAGCATTTTTAATTGCTGATGGAAGATTTAACTGCACATGTCCTGTTGTTGGATTTGGAGCCAATTTAATTGTTTCATTTAAATCTAAATCACTATTTAATCCTGCAAATTGAGGAGGCATATCATAAGCTTCAGTTCCATCAGTCACAGAGTTTGTGCTTCCTTCATAAGCCGAATATCCCATTCCTCTGCGAGCAAAAGTTCTCCATATCAAACCTTTATTTGCACCACCATTATTGATACTATCTGCAAGAATAATTGCATCTCTCGAATCCATAAACCCGGGTGAACAAGGTTGTAACTTTAACCCATCAACAACAAGTTGAATTGCTTTATTATTACCACCTGTTCCTGTTAATATATCTGCACTCCATCCGTATTTGTCAACCATATTCCAATACAAATCCCACAAGACTGTACACCAAACCGCACCAGAATAATGAACATCATAATAACCGGGATAAAACTGCCAATTTTTTATTGAATCATAAGTGAAAGGATTAATTTTCATATCACGAGAATATTTGTATGGTCTGATTCCTAAACCTGTTGTTGGGAAATTAAGTAAATAATTACCAACTCCTCTTCCATCTTCTGCTTTATCACCTGCTCTTGCTGTTAATGCTAAAGCAAAAAAATCGCTCCATCCTTCTCCTGCTTGTTCTTTATTACTAAGGCAACTTGAATTAGAAGGACCACCTGCCAAGCGAATTGAAAGGCCATGTGCTGATTCGTGTATCATCACACCATTATCAAAATCACCATCAATTGAATCATTATAAAAAGCATCAATGGTTATGTTAACTGCTGTGTCGGCTAACTTAGATTTAAGAATATTTCCATTTGCCATACTAATCATCACTGATGGAATAGTAATGCTCCCGCTACCTGTCATTTGTAATGGTGCGCTAGAAGTATTTTGAATTACGATAACAGCAATTGCTCCACTATTTTGTGCATTTAAAACTTGCGTTACGTAACCACATGAAATATTTTTATCAACCAATGCGATATTTCCAGCAAGGGCCAATCTATTTTGCAAAGCACCACAACCGTTTGAAGTTGTAGTATTACTATCTTTCATTAATACAACATTGGCAGTAATAGCCGAATGTTTCTTAGGTCCGAATCCTGCTGGAATTGCATTGTAATAATTAGCAATAGATTTTGGAGTATTTACAATTGCATAGTTGGATGTTTGTGTTGGCCAAACAAACATTTGCATTTTGCCACTCTGACCATCTACCGGTGCTGAGAAATTTGCATTATTTGTTCCTCCTCCATCTTGAGCCTCTGCTTTTACAAAATCGGCTTGAAGCCCCCCTTTACCATAATTATTTACCTGATAATTTCCTGCAAATTCAGTAAAACCATAATTATAATAAATATCGTGAACCATATTATTTATATAAAATAGATTTGTGATAGCAGCACTTAAATTTGATTTAGTGGATGAATCGCGTGAAAGTGAATAGTCAAATGTTAATGTAGAACCTCCATCTGGACTGAATCCCGGCTTGTTTTTATTTGCACGATCGTCATATGCAAAAACATTATTACCTCTTGTAGTGGTATAATCAGCACCTGCAACAGCATTGGTATCATGCCATCCGTAAGGTGAACCATTATCAGTTGCCGAACTGGCTATCAACTGCCTTGCACCAAAAATTGGACTTTCAACCGGTAAAGGCAAAACATTATAACTACCGCTTCCTGTTTTAAAAGATTTATTTTCTTGTAAAATATTATCTGTTTGAGGTAAAGCTAAAGAAGCAAAATTATAGGAATGAGAAAAAGCATCTTTAGAAAAATTACAACTCACTGTCCAATTATTTTTTTCAATGATTGCACCATTTTGTGCATTTACTCTCACGTTCCACCAATCTCCGGTTGCGTTATTAAAAATTTCAATGTTATAAACTAATTTTAAAGCATTGTCGACTGTCAGGTAATGAAGTTTTATTTTTATTGGTTCATCTGAAACAGAAGCATCATTGATCACTAATAAATTATTCACCATAGGCATATCTGCTTTTGATAAAATGTTTGAAACATTCATATTTAAATGCGTTCCAACATTTGCTAAAGCTGTTTGAACTCCAATTGTTGGAATTGCACTTTCTGCTTTCTGTTTGATATTGGAAACAAAACTGTTGTTCAAAGAAATTAATTTTCCGCTTCTATCAATATGCATGTTTGAATTAGCATCGAAAATCTCAATTCCATTTACCCTTTGGCGGAGATAAATATGTGTGATTCCATTATGCTGATCGGTATATTGATCTGTAATAATGAAGTCGCTCAGATCATTCGAATTAAGATTAAGTACTGATTGTTTGCCAGAATAAAGTTGGGCAATTTGAGCTGTATTAAATTGAGCAAAACTATAATTGGAAAGGAGTAAAAGTGATAGGATTGAGTAAAATATTTTTTTCATCTTTTTGATTTTTTCGAATTCAAATATAATTGAAAATGACCCTTTAACAAGTTAAAAGGGAATTAACATAGATACATAAGTAACTCCTTACTTTAGCTTGAATACCAAAACTAAAGCCTTATGATTATAAAGGGAAAGCGTCTTCGATTTAACTTTATAGGCAGTTACTTTTTCGAGTTGTTCAAAAAATTCATTCTCAATTGATTCTTTGCAGAACATTTTTGTTGAAGTGATCTTTTGTATTTTGAAGATTGTATCACTTAGCTCTAATTGTCCTGAGAATTTATTACAACCTGAATTTCCGGTAATTTTATTTTCGTCAGGATGAAAAATAATAAATGCATCAAGTGATTTTAAATTTGGATTTCTTTTAGTGGAATTTATTTGTGTAAGAAACCAAGGAATATCATCCAACTCAAAAATATCGGCTATATCATTTTTATTTTTAGCAATAATTTTACTGAGTGAATAATGAAAAGTGGCAGAGTCTGACGATGATTTTTTGGTATTGTGAATTTCAACTAATAACTCATAATAATTACCTTCTTCAAAGTGAAAATTTTCAATACTCCCTGAAAATGATTGCCACTTATCGGTAATGCTGTCTTTTATCTGAAGGCATTTTGAATGTTCATTACATTTAACGTAATGATCGTTCACATAAATCTTTTTTAGCATTACTTGTGCATTCAAATTCATTATTGAAAGCAGTAACACACAAAAAAAACTACAAAATTTCAATAATCTATTCATGTTCATTTTCTAATCAAATATAGAAACAGAAAAACAATTTCAACGATTAAATTTTAAACGCATTCCCATTTCACTTTCGTCAAATTTTCCATTTTCAAAAACAACATTTCCATTTACAATTGTTGTTGTTACAACAGAGTGAAATGTTGTTCCTTCAAACGGACTCCATTTGCATTTGTATAAAATATTTTCTTTGGAAACAGTGTATTCTTTTTTCAAATCAACCAAAACCAAATCAGCATAAAATCCTTCACGGATAAAACCTCTTCTGTCTATCTCAAATAGTATGGCAACATTGTGACACATCTTCTCAACAATCTTTTCTAGGCTAATTTTTCCCTGATGATAAAATTCTAACATTGCATTAAGCGAATGTTGAATCAACGGACCTCCACTTGGTGCTTTTAAGTAAGTTTGATTTTTCTCTTCGAGCGTATGCGGAGCGTGGTCGGTTGCAATCACATCAATTCTTCCATCGAGCACTGCATTAAAAATTTCATCTCTGTCGTGAGTAGTTTTTATGGCAGGATTCCACTTAATTAAATTCCCTTTGGTTTCGTAATCAGTATCGCTAAACCATAAATGATGGATACAAGCTTCAGCAGTAATTCTTTTCTCATTTAGAGGAATATCATTTCTTAAAAGCGCTAATTCTTTTGCCGAACTTAAATGAAATATATGTAAACGGGTATTGTGCTTTTTTGCAAGTTCTACTGTATACGAGGAGGATTTGTAACAAGCCTCATCACTTCTAATCTGTCCATGATATTTTGCCGGCATCTCTTCACCATATTGTTCAATATATTTTTTCTGATTCTGTTTAATCATCGGATCATCTTCACAATGAGCAGAGATCGG
>CAIUEQ010000255.1 GCA_903898215.1 uncultured Bacteroidota bacterium
ATTATAAATTCTTCTTTCAGAAATGTTACTCACCATTTTAGTATTACTCATTTCACTTCCGTTTTTTTATAGTGTGATGCTTCCCAAGCAACCGCTAGAAATAAAAATCACTGACTTAAAAAGTTATGATGATGCTCAAAAAACTTTAGTTTCTTATCATCTTGAAACTGAAAGTAAATTGTTCAATTTCGATCCGAATATCATTTCTGATGATGAATTTTCTCAACTTGGATTTTCAAAATTCAATATTAAAACTATCCGAAATTTTTTATCAAAAGGTGGAAAATTCAGAAAGCCAGAAGATGTAAAAAAAATATTTGGAGTAAAGCCAGAATTGTTTCAAAAACTAGAACCATTTATTGTTATTAAATCAGCTGAAAATAATAATCATTCATTTTCCGATTCAACAAAAACACAAAAAAAATACACCACAAAAAAAGTGGTAGAAATTAATTCAGCTGATTCAATTGAACTTGTTGGATTGTATAGAATTGGACCGGCAACAGCATCACGAATTATCGACTACAGAAATAAACTTGGCGGCTTTTTAAAACTTGAACAGCTTACTGAAATATGGGGTTTTGACGAAGATGTATTGTATGATTTAAATGGTAAAGTTACGGTTGATGCCAGCAAAGCAATCATTCATAATGTAAACACAGTAAGTGCTGATGAATTAAAAACTCATCCCTATTTTAAATATAAATTATCAAACGCAATTGTTAATTATCGAAAACAACATGGCAACTTTTTAAAAATGGACGACTTGAAAAACATTGTCTTGATAAATGATTCAATTTATAAACGCATCACACTTTATCTTAAGTTGAACTGATTTTTATCAGACTTTAAAGCAGAAAATTTTATATTATTGCGAATTATTAATCCTCATATATTTATGGAAGTGAACGGACTCGATTTTGAGAAAACCGAAAATCAAATAATGATTGCACAAATGGTGCGCGATTTTGCAGATAAACATATTCGCCCTAAAATGATGGAATGGGACGAAGCACAAATATTTCCTGTTGAAGTTTTTAAAAAACTTGGAGAGCTTGGATTGATGGGCGTTTTGGTTCCACAAGAATATGGTGGTTCAGGATTTGGATACTTTGAATATGTTACTGCGATAGTTGAATTATCAAAAGTTTGCGGTTCAATCGGGCTTTCAATGGCTGCACATAATTCGTTGTGTACTGGTCATATCATGTATTTTGGAAACGAAGAGCAGAAGAAAAAATGGCTTACAAAATTAGCAACTGGAGAATGGATCGGGGCATGGGGATTAACAGAAGCCAATACCGGAAGTGATGCAATGCGTATGCAATGTGTAGCCAAAAAAGATGGCGATTACTGGGTGTTGAATGGTTCAAAAAATTGGATCACTCATGGTTTAACTGGAGATGTAGCAGTTGTTCTTGCACGTACAGGTAATTTGCTCGATTCGAAAGGAATAACTGCATTTGTGGTTGAACGTGGAACACCTGGATTTAAAGGTGGCAAAAAAGAAAATAAATTAGGAATGCGAGCTTCCGAAACTGCTGAAATGATTTTTGAAGATTGCCGCGTTCATCAGGATAATATTTTAGGAGAAGTTGGTGATGGATTTATTCAAGCGATGAAAGTGCTTGATGGTGGACGAATTTCAATTGCTTCCTTATCTCTTGGTATTGCAAAAGGCGCATTTGAAGCCGCAGTAAAATATTCAAAAGAGCGTCATCAATTTGGACAACCAATTTGTAATTTTCAGGGAATTTCATTTAAGCTTGCTGATATGGCAACAAAAATTGAAGCTGCCGAATTAGTTATTTTGGAAGCTGCCGATCTTAAAAACAAAGGCAAAAACGTAAACAAAGTTTCTGCAATCGCAAAATACTACGCATCGGAAGTTGCGGTTTATGCATCAACAGAAGCTGTGCAAATTTTTGGTGGATATGGTTATACAAAAGATTTTCCGGTAGAAAAATTTTACCGTGATTCAAAATTATGTACCATTGGTGAAGGTACAAGCGAGATTCAAAAGCTTGTAATTTCACGAGCAATTTTAAAAGACTGATGTTTGTTGATTTGCAGATGTGTATATGTGCAGATGTGAAAATGCAACCAATCACTGCGTACTATTAACTAACCCCCTACCTCACCACAGCAACCTTCTGCATTTTAACCACAGCACCATCTGCATCAGATATTCTAACAAAATACATTCCCTGATAAAGTGATGAAGTGTTAATGTTGGTTGTATTAGTAAATAATATATTTTCCATTACCTTTTTTCCGGTAACATCAAACAATTGAACATCAAACTTTTCATTTACTGATGTTTCAATATGCAATTCGTTTGTTGCAGGATTAGGATAAATAGTCCAATCAGTATTTTTTGTTTGATAAAGATTAATTACTCTCACTTCACTCAATAATGATTTACCATCAAAGTCAACTTGCTTTAGTCGGTAGTATAAAAAGTTTGAGGTTTGTTGTTTGTTGTTTGTAATGTCGAGCTTGTCACTTCGAGCGAAGTCGAGAAGCGAGACATCTGTAAACTGATAACTGCTCACAACATTCGTTGTTCCATTCCCTTTAACTTTTCCAATAACTTTCCAATCATCATTCAAACCGCCTCCTGCTTCCTGCATACTGCTACTTTTTCTTTCAATTTCAAAATAATCATTGTTTAATTCGCTTGCTGTTTGCCATGTACAGAGTACCTGCAAATCGCTCATTGCATTTTGCCAATTGCCTATTGGCTTAGCATCAAAGTTCATCAACTGAACTGGCAAACTACCGCTAAAATTAAATGAAGCAATAAATGCATCATTTGCACCTCCACCGTATACTGTCTGATAACCTGCTGAATTAGCAATTCTTGAGGTGGAACTCGTCTGTCCGGTAATTAATATTTCTCCATTCCATTCAATAACAATACTATAACCTATGTCGGTTAAACTATCGCCAAAATAAGAAGCCCATATACGACTACCATTTGAGTTTAATTTAGCTACATAGGCATCATACAATCCTCCTCCATAGATCGACTGAAATGCACCGGTAGTAGAAATAGAATCAGGAGATTCAGTCATTCCGGTTAGAAAAATATTCCCTAATGTATCTAATGCTAAACATTGACCAGTTTCATAACCACTTCCTCCAAAACAGGTTGCCCAAATACGAGAACCAGACGAGCTAAACTTTAATATGAAAGCATCACCAAATCCAGCATAAGCCGGACCAATTGTTGTAAAACCCGAACCTGATGTTGTATAACCCGTTATCAATACATTTCCACTCGTATCCAAGTTCAATGAGTTTGCCTCGTCAGCTTGGTCTGTGCCATAATATGTAGACCATAGCTTGCTTCCGGAAGAATTAAATTTCACGATAAAAACATCATCTACACCACCGCCATAATAGGATTGCCAAGCCCCGGAACTGGATATTCCGCTAGAGGATGAGGTGTAACCAGCCATATAAACATTATTGTTCTGGTCGATAGCAATATCATTTCCGTGATCCGTAGCAGTTCCCCCGAAATACGTTGCCCAAATGCGTGAAGTTCCTGTTGAATTGAATTTAGCAACAAATGCATCCCCTCCTCCGGAATAAGAGGATTGATAAGCACCTCCGGTTGCTATGGATGAAGTTGAAAGAGTATAACCACCTATCAATAAATTTCCACTTTTGTCAATTGCAATACTATACGCAAAATCATTTGCTGTACTGCCATAATAAGTTGCCCATTGCCGTGTACCAAAGGAATTGAATTTCGCGATGAAGGCATCAAAATTTCCTCCGAAAAATGTTTGGTAAGTTCCTGTTGTGGCAATATTTGTGGAAGAACCTGTTGCACCCGTAATAAATATATTATTCAACGTATCGGTAGCAACGCCATGACCTAATGCAACTGCATTCGAACTGGTTCCTCCAAAATAGGTACTCCACACGATGGCACCAGCTGAATTAAATTTAGCAACAAAACAATTCTGCCCCGCATTGGTGGTTTGGTAAGCACCAGAAGTAGCTATTGATGAATTAGAAGATGTAACCCCACCGACTATTATATTATGGGCATTATCGGTTGTGATTGATTTTCCTCCATCAACTAAGGAACCTCCAAAATAAGTTGAAGGAAAGGGATCGATAATGAGGGTTTTGGTTGCATCGTATTTGCCAACGCTTATTCCATAAATGTTTGGAATTTGTTGTTTGAAGTTTGCAGTTATGGTTTGTTGGATATTTTGTTCATCCAACTGATAACTCAAAGGAATGCTTTCGTCAATATTTCCGTAAGCGGTTTCAATTGTAATATGTCCATCGGATGTAAGTGAGGTTGAATTTGCACCATCAAATTTTAATAGAATATCGTTTGGGTTTCCTCCGGGATGAATGATGAAGTTGTATTTAAATACCCCACCTAACCTCCCCGAATGGGAGGAATTATTTAGCACAAACTCTACATCAATATTCGGGTAAATATTTTGATACATTACTTTTTTGTAATGATGCACATTTGTCACTCCTTGCTCACTTGTGCCTGTTGTGTAGTAATTGATATAATCGGGAGAAACATCACTTGAAATTATTTTAGCATTCGTGTTTGCGTTAACAAATGAAATATCAATGCGATGAGTGTATATGGTGTCAACTTCCAGCAATTGGTTGTTAAGTTCTGTTTTATTACTAATTGCCAATTGCTTATTGTTAGTTGACACCTTCCACACCTCATAACTAAATCCGTTTTGCTTTAATTGCACCTGCAATCTATTACCATTATATAAATACAATACCGATGGATTTGGGTTATTGTTCTGGTCAATAATCTGCCCTTTGTTTTCTATAAACCCAAACTGACCAGAAACCGATTTGAGGTCATTTGATGCATAACTTTTTAGGCAATTTATGAGCAAAAGAGCTATTACAATTTTAATTTTCAATGGAAGTATAAAATTAGAAATGGTTATCGAAGATAATGATTTTATTCATTAACGAATTCCAAATATTATTTAATTAATAACAAGTGTAGCATTAGATCCCATAGGTGCACAAGTTAATGTTAGAGTTGGTGCAGTAGAGCCGCATAAAGTATTGGATATAGTGCAAGTATTTGAAGATCCGGAACAGCTACCAGGTGGGTTGCATGCTGCACCTGAAGTATTACAAGAACAATCCCATACAGAACAAGCGTTTGCACCAACTTTCCCTTGAGCTTTATAAATAACTCCATTTGCTAATGGACCTGGTATTGTAACTACGGTACCAGCAATAACTGTAGTAGGACCAACAGAAGCAATATTGCAAGTAAATTGATCTACAGAACTGAATGTTACATCAATAGAACAAGTTGTATTATTGGTAACTACTAAATCTTGCGCATTAACTCTTACTGATATTACTAATCCAAATTAGTAATAAAGCGAATAATGTAATTTTTGTTTTCATGATTTTTAAGTTTTTAATTGTTAAGATTTTATAAGTGTTTTTTTATTTGTCAAACTTAAACAGGTAAAAACTGATGGACAATACTGTAAATACATGATTTTTGCATACATAATTTACCGTATTCATATACTATATTTATAGTATATTATGGGATTTTATTTATTGGGACATTATCTCAAACTATTAGTATTTATGCGGTTCTTGTGTATTTATAGTTACTACTATTAACATAGTAGGAGTAAGAGTTTGTTTGTATTTAATGCTGTTATATGAGTTATTTGAAAAACATCAATACACATTAAATTAATTCAAATAAATTATGTTCACAGGAAACGAAAATCAACAAATCAGCTTAACAGCTGCATCAGCATTAACTGCTAATTACAGAAGTAACCAAATTGGTATAGGTTTTATCTTAGGACAATACTTTAGTAAAGACAGTTTAAATTCTGTACTAAACCAGGAAACTTGCGTAGGTGTTAGGATTTATTATGGTTTGGATGCCGACAACACTACTCCTAAACTTGTAGTTGTAGGTGTTGATGCGTATGAAAATGATTTGGTAAGTGGAGTTGTTTTGGATTACGGAGCCTTATGCCCCCCTCATTGTGGCAACTCGAACTCTTTAAATAGTTGATGAACAATATTTACTATATTACTTCATTGTCGTTATGCATACCTGTTTTTTTCGGGGTATATTATTACAAATTCATAAATGATTTATCTAAGATCTTTTTTTATTATTTAGTTCTTTCATTAATTATTGAGATTATCGGATTATATCTTGGTGTCAGATCTATTAATAATCACATCATATATAATATGTATATGTTTTTATCTAATGTATATGTGTCATATTTGATATTTAAAACAGGGGTTCGGTTTTCGGTTCTCATATCAGTTATTATTATATTATTTTTCTTGTTAAATTTATTTGCAAACAACTTTCTGGAATTTAATAGATTTAACTATTTGATCAGTTATTTATTTCAAGGTATTATTAGTTGTATTTTATTGTTTAAATCTGTTGAAGTTTTTGATAAAGAATTTTATACTTACTTTCGGTTTTGGATGTTATCAGGGATGCTCATTTTTAGTTTTTCAACAATCAGTATTTTTTTGCTTTTCGACTATATCGTTAAAAATGACACACCCGAAATATCTACCTATTACGTTACGTACAATTTATTCATCAACCTAATAGTAAATGCAATTTATACAAAAGCTTTTTTATGTCTAAAGAAAAACTCGACATATTAATTGTAATGATTGTTAGCACTATTTCGGTGTTTACAATTTCCATATTTTTTGTGGTAATGGTTTATCGTTACCAAAAACGAATGCAACAAAAACAAACAGAACTATTTCGTGCAATACTTAATGCGGAGGAAGAAGAACGCAAAAGGGTTGCACGAGATATACATGATAGTTTGGGCGGTTTACTTGGTGCAACAAAAATGTTATTGAGCGAAATGCTTGATTCCGATAATAGCGGAATAAAATTGAACGAAAATATAACTAAAGTATTTGATTTGGTGTCGCTAGCCATTATCGAAGCCCGAAATGCTTCAAACGCATTATTGCCCAGTGCCATAAGTCGTTTTGGTTTGAAAGGTGCAATAAATGATCTGGTAAAAAAGTATGAAGCGTATTTTGAAATAGAACTTATCAATAACTGTCCTGATAATTTAAGTGAGTTTTTGCAAATACATATTTACCGAATACTGAATGAACTTTTCAATAATGCTAGGAAGTATTCGGAAGGTAATAAAATTGAACTTGAGTTTGTTTATGGAAATAACGAAATGCATATTTACTTCAGCGATAATGGCAAAGGATTTAATTTTGATGAGACGCTAAAACAAACAAACGGAAACGGACTAAATAATATCAAAAAGCGTGTCGAGTTTTTGAATGGCACAATGGAAGTTAAAAATAATAATGGAACTGTTTACTTGCTTAATTTTAACTTAAACGATACGATTGTATGAGCAATCCTGAATTAAAATTAAATGTAGCCATTGTTGATGATCACTTTGCTGTTAGAGACGGATACAGGAATTTATTACATAAATTAAAATATGTTGAGCATGTAAACACATTTGACACGGCAAAGGAAATGCTGGAAGAGATGAAAAAGAAACCGTTCGATCTTATCTTTATGGATATTGAACTGAAAAACGAGAATGGGCTTTACATTTGCACTAAAATAAAGCAAAGTTATAAAGATGTAAAAGTGTTAATTTTAAGTTCGTACCATAGTGAAGAGTATATTATTGAAGCATATCATAATAATGCAGATGGTTATCTTTTTAAAGATTCAGATTCGAAAGAAGTAAGAAATGCACTTGATAAAATTATTTTTGAACATGGGAAATATTTTAATACCGAAGCCATTGATATAATTTTCAATGAACAGGAATCAAAGAAGAAAAGTGAAGAAAGCAACACAACTAAATTAACAAAACGTGAGATACAGATTGTAATATTAATATGTGAAGGATATTCAAACATTGAGATTGCCGAAAAATTGTTTCGTGACATTACAACTATTACTACTCACAGGCAAAATATTATGAAGAAGATAAATGCACATAAAGGCATAGATATATATAATTACGCTGTTAAAAATGGAATCATTGCACCTTCTGCAAAAATAAAATAATAGCTGTAACAAATCATTGATATTCCTAAGATAAATTTCAGGATATTGTTTACACATTATTTTATTTTTTAAAGTATTCCTTTAAAACTTTCCGGGTCTGAAACAAAAGCATTGTAGCATTCAGTTTGGCTATTTCAAATAAAAATCTCCAAAAAAAAATTCAGGAACTTTTTTAAACTAAACATTTTAACATCCTTGCAACAATAAAAAAGGCTAACAATAAGAAGTCAATTTTAAAAGACTAAAAAAATATTTTGCATTTTAATTTTTTGGGTTACTTTTGCCGTCCCTTTGTACAATTAAGGGAGGTGAAAAACATATGATATACATAAACGTAAAGGAAAACGAGTCGTTAGACAGAGCTTTAAAAAAGTTCAAAAAGAAGTTTGAAAAAACCGGAGTTGTAAAAGAACTTCGCGAGAGACAGGCATTTATTAAGCCTTGTATTAAAAAGCGTCAGCAATTAATACATGCTTCTTATATCCAATTTCTTAAACAAGAAGCTAACGTATAAATATTTAAGTAACTATAAATCTGAACAGCCCGTTGATATTCTTCGGGCTGTTTTGTTTTAACTAAATTTAGTACGAACTTGCAAGTGAAATAGTGAGTCTCGAAATGATCGCAGAATGTGTTACTGATTTTGTAAATTA
>CAIUEQ010000256.1 GCA_903898215.1 uncultured Bacteroidota bacterium
AATGCACATCAATATATTTTCCACCACCATAAGTTTGTTTTCCGTTGGTGAGATCAGTGAATGAAAAAAACAGAGAGCTGTCTTTTTTTAAACGATCGTTTGTATAAATAGGAAGTGTGAATTTTTTTTCGAATAACATAAAATTCACTTCACCAAATTTTTGATATTTATAAGTTCTGTTCAACGAATGTGGCATGTCGAACTCAGGCATATCGGCCATTTTATTTAGCGTTGCTTTAACTTTATAATTTTCATCAAAAGGAAAAAAAGCAATGCCTTTAAATGTTTTTAGTTCTTCAGCATCGAGTGGAGATTTATTTGGATCTATAAATTCGGCAATTTTATTTGCACGTTTTTGATCGATCGTATTAACAAGAATATTTCCCGTTTTGCTTGGTATTTTAGAACAAGAAAAAAAAGTTATCAGAACAAAAATTGAAATCAAATACTTCATCATTGTACTTCAACTTTCTTTGATTGCAATACATATTTTGTTGGCAGACCTCTTGTAACGAATGCCAGCACACTTAAATGTTTCGGATCCCATTGAGGTTGAGGATAAGTTGAAGGACTGCTGTTGCGCGGACTTAATATTTTTTCGTAACTTATTTTAAAAACTCTTCCGGGAACTAAAGTTCTGTTGGTTGTTGTATTTAAAAGATCGCCTGTATGTGCGGTAAGCATATCCATTAATGTATGATTATGTACATAAACTGAATCATAAAAATAAAGACCGTTTGCATCTTTACTTTCCTGAGCATCAATCATGCTATCCTGAAGTATTACTATATTGATAAAATTATTTCCTGAATCAGATTTTGTATAAGTAAGAGTAAGGTTTACTGTTAGTTTATTGCTGGATGAATTATACTGACTCGCAATATCAATATTTACCGGAGTTGTTTGAGTTAATTCAGAAGTAACTATACTGCTCCAATTTGTATAAGGAATAAACCAAGTAGAACTTACTTCAGCTCTGTCAATATATCCTGAAGGAATAGAACCGGGAACAGTTACAAAATTGATGATATCAGATCCTACATCCGTTCTAAAATCATATTTGCTTACTACAGGTGGTTTATTGACCGGGAAGGTTAATCCACCAAATGCCAAGTTTGGATAGATGGTATAAACATTTACGCTTCGAGAAGGATTTGCTGCAAGATTTGCTACAACAATTCCCTCTGCCATTTGTGCTGCAGTTGGACAATTTATACAACTTGCACCAGAACCATCTTCGATCAAAACTTCTTTTAATTGTGCTGCAGGAATCGGACTTATAATGTAACTTGTATCAAAAGTTGATTGAGGTTTTGTATAGTTAATATAAGGTGGCTCTTCTTTGCATGATGAAAAAACAATGCTTAACAAAATGCAAACGGATAAATATATTTTAAGATCTTTCATATTGGTAAAAATTAAAAGTTAGTTGTTAATGTTACACGTGCTCCGCTAAATGCTGGCTCTACACGGCAAACACCACCTGTGCAATTTACACCTTGAGGTTGTTTTAAATATCCTGCAGTAATTCGAGTTGCATGATAAGTGTAGCCTGCAAACACATTAAAATAATGGATCAACTCAAAAGTTTCTCCCACCAAAGGTTTGTTTAAATATCCCGATTGAAAATTTACCATATCGCCAACTGCCAACGACCAAGGTGTAACATTATATTCAACCAATCCATTTACAAAACTACCAAGGTCTTGTGCGGTATTCATGTATTGGCCTTCAAGTCTGATGGATCTTTTATGATCGGGTTTGTAAGTAAATTCACCAAAGGTTGTAATTGCCTCAACATAAGGTGCAGCAGCTTTTGCTTCAAATACTTGTTGGTTGTATCCGATAGATTGAACTCCCAATAACAATTTAAATTTATTTGAAAATTTGTAAGAAGCATCGGTGTAAATTTCACGAAACAATCGTGTTGATTCATCCCATTTATATCCACTATTTGAAACGCCATTTAAAGTGGTAACAGCAGATGTGTTTATATTGATCAACCATTTTTTGTTTGGCTTAAATGTCATTTCCAATTGTGCTGCATTTTCTCCTAACTCTTGTACAACAGCGTTATATCTGGCAAGCAGGCGATAGGTATTTTGACGTGTGAGTGATGGAAGATAATTTACTGTTGCGTTATTTGGTGTTGGTTGTGTTTCGAGTGGTGATGTGCGGAAAGGAAAACTTTCGATGCGTTTAAATTGTGCGTTGATTCCGATTCCTTTTTCGGAATAAGATAAACTTGTATAATAAATACTTCCATCTTTTTTGATGAGGGTATTATCATAATTCATAATTGCCTCAGGAGTTTTTTGATCGTATTCCAAATAGAAATTAAATTTTTTGTAATGAAGAGTTCCATAAATATTTCCAACAAATACATTCCATTTAGGATCGAAACGCAAATCAAGCGGATAGCCCATAATTGTTGAAGCAATGGTGTTCATTGTTGCTTGGTCGATGGTTCTGTTTACAACCGATGCGCCAAGATCTGCAATTAAGTTTTCGCTGATAGCAATTCGGTGTTCAATGTTTGCTCCCTGAATGATTGGCTCGCGAATATCAAAACGGTTTTTCTGTTTTCCGGTAAATGCTTTGATGGTTGTATTTTCGGTAGCATGATAAATAATTCTTGCACCTTCAATCGCAAAATCAATTCCTATTGTTCTGTCTTCGTATGAACGAAATGCCATACCGGTTCCAAACTGATCGTAAAAATATCCAACAGTAAAATTAAATTTTTCTACATCTTTACTTACTTGCCAAAATCCAATTCCTTGGTTTGAATATGCTTCCTGAGGATTGAATAAAGGTGATTTATTAAACATGTCGTAACGCAACATGAAATTAAAACCTTTGATTTTATAATTCAAAAACAACCATGAATCTGTTGATGAAAGTTCGTGAAGATATTGAGTGGTGTTGGCTCCAATTTTATTATCTCGAACATAAAATTGATTGTTGGTTTGAAAATTTCCGGTGAGCTCACCCTTATCTTCTTTTGCAGGTTTGTTTTGTTCGGATGTTGAAACAGGATTTTCGGTTTGCGATTTTGCACCAAAAAATATGATGGATGAAAGTAGGATAAAAAATATTTTTTTCATTGTATGCGATAAAGTGGCAAGATAAAAAAAAACACTTAATGCTAACAAAAATAAAGTGAATTCTGATAAAGCTGTCTTTGTCAGTTGCATCTATTAGAGCGCTTTGAATAGCCTTCATTTTTGGGGTCAACAAAAAAAATGTCGGTGATAAGGAGAAAGGAATAAAAATTAAATCATGTTATCAGAAATCGAGTTCATGAGTTGGTTTTGAAAACGAAAATTTTTTGATTAATTATTTTTTCAGAAGAGAACGCTAGAAATTAATTGATAAACAGCTTTCTATTTGTGAGCCTTTTTTGGTTCATATTTTTTAAACCAGCTTTTAATTTTCATGGCAACCACTCCCCAAATAGCTTCTTTAATAATTCCTTTGCTGATTTTAGATTCACCTTTTGTGCGGTCGGTAAAAATTATTGGAACTTCAACGAGGTTAAATCCATGTTTCCATGCTGTAAATTTCATTTCAATTTGAAAAGCATATCCACGAAATTTTATTTTATCGATATCAATTGTTTCTAGTAATGCTCTTTTATAACAAACAAAACCAGCAGTAGTATCTCTGATATCCATTCCTGTTATCATTCTAACATAAGCCGAAGCATAATAAGAAAGTATAACCCTGCTCATTGGCCAGTTCACAACATTAACTCCTGTTTTGTATCGCGAACCGATTGACATATCAGCATCGTTTTCGCAGGCCTGATATAATTTTATCAAATCATCAGGATTATGTGAAAAATCGGCATCCATCTCAAAAATAAAATCGTAATTATTTTTTAAACACCATTTAAATCCAGCAATATATGCTGTGCCTAAACCGTTTTTAATTTTTCGTTCAAGAAGATGTAGCTGACTAAATTTTTGCTGAAGGGATTTTACTAATTCTCCTGTGCCATCGGGCGAACTGTCATCAACAATTAAAATATCAAATGGAATTGAAAGTGACGCAACTTTGCTTATGATTGCCTCAATATTTTCAATTTCGTTGTAAGTAGGAATGATAACAATTCGTGAGTTCACCGGAAAAATTTTGTTCAATAATATTATTTAAAGGTTAAAACGCCAATTTTGCAAGCTATTATATAATTATTTGATTCTTTTTACTTATGCATAAAGCAATTTTTTTAGACCGCGATGGCGTGTTAAATTTTGAAATGGGGGAATATGTTACCAAACCCGAAAATTTTAAAGTGCTTGAATTTGTTCCATCGCAATTGAAGCGTTTAACGGATGCTAATTTTTTGCTTATTGTAATTACCAATCAGGGTGGTATTGCTAAAGGTTTATACTCTCAGTCCGACTTGGCTGTGATGCATAAGATTTTAACAGATGCTCTTTTAAGCTCCGGAGTAAAACTTACAGACATCTATTTTTGTCCTCATCACCCCGAATTTTCTAAATGTATTTGTAGGAAACCGGGTTCATTAATGATCGAAAAGGCACTTGCAAAATATCATATTGATCCAAAGCAATCATTTATGATAGGCGATAAAGAAAGAGATATTGCCGCAGCCACAGCGGCTGGTGTTAAAGGTTTGTTAATTGAACCGAATATAAACTGGAATTTTTTAGTAGATGAGATACTAAAATAAAAAATTCATTTAAAAACTTATTTTCGCAATATGCAAAACCCAATAATAGCCCCATCAATACTTTCGGCAGATTTTGCCAATTTGCAACGTGATGTTGAAATGATTAACAGCAGCAAGGCCGATTGGTTCCATGTTGATATTATGGATGGCGTTTTTGTGCCAAATATTTCTTTCGGATTTCCTGTAATCAAGGCAATAAAAAAACATGCAACCAAACTTCTTGATGTTCATTTAATGATTGTTCAGCCCGAACGATATATCAAAGAGTTTAAAGATGCCGGAGCAGATATTTTATCAGTTCATTACGAAGCTTGTACTCATCTTCACCGAACTATTTACGCTATCAAAGAAAATGGCATGAAGGCAGGTATTGCAATTAACCCGCATACACCTGTTATGCTTTTAAAGGAAGTGATAAAAGATATTGATCTTGTTTGTTTGATGGGTGTTAACCCGGGATATGGCGGACAAAAATTTATTGAAAACACCTATTCAAAATGTGCCGATCTAAAAAATATGATACTCGCACAAAACAGTTCTTGCTTGATAGAAGTTGATGGAGGAGTGAATGAAATTACTGCACAAAAATTATTGCACAGCGGTGCCGATGTTTTGGTTGCAGGAAATTATGTTTTCTCATCAAAAGATCCCGTATCAACAATTGCATCTCTAAATAATTTGTCGGCTCATACCGTAAACGCCTGAAATACGTTCATCTCATACTGATGCTAAAAAGGCTTACCGTTTTCCTCTTATTTATTATTGTTACTTCAGTTTGTGTGTATGCGCAAAATGATGCAACAGTTTTTGGGTCTATTAAAGACTCGCTTTATAGGAATATCTCGGATGTAAATATTACTGTCATCAATAAAAATATTACAACTATTTCGGATGAAGATGGAAATTACAAATTGTTAATTCCTTCGGGTGAAAGTGTTGAAATTGCATTTTCATATATCGGCAGGCCATCAAAAAAAGTGAACATCAGGCCACTAAAAAAAGGTGAAAGTTTTCGAAACGATGTGCAAATGGATTATGGGATAAGCTTAAAAGAATTTCAAATAATCGAAGAGCGTGATAGGGAAAAAGTGAGTATGCAAACCATTAATCCAAGAACAGCTTCAACATTGCCAAACCCCAATGGAAGTTTTGAGCAAATTTTGAAAACGCTACCAGGTGTAAGTTCTGGAAACGAATTAAGTTCTCAATACAATGTTCGTGGCGGCAATTATGATGAGAATTTAATTTATGTAAATGATATTGAAATTTACAGGCCTTTTTTACCGCGCAGCGGACAACAAGAAGGGTTAAGTTTTATTCATACCGAGTTGGTGCAAAATGTAAAATTTAGTGCAGGAGGATTTGAAGCAAGGTATGGTGATAAAATGAGTTCGGTGCTTGATATCAAATATAAAGATCCTACAAAATTTGCCGCATCTTTTAATGCAAGTATGCTTGGAGTGCAAACACATGTAGAAAATATTTCTAAGAATAAACGTTTCACATATTTACTCGGAGCGCGTTATTGGAGTAACCAATATATTCTGTCAACCCTTGATGTTCAAGGTAGCTACAAGCCTTCGTTTGCTGATGTTCAAACGCTTATCACTTATCATTTAAGCAGTAAGCTTAGTGTTAGTTTTTTAGGAAGTTACGCTCAAAATAAATATTTGGTTATTCCTCAAACACAGGAAACGGTTTTTGGTACCGTAAAAAGTGCAATTAAACTCACCATATTTTTTGATGGTCAGGATCTGATGGAATATCAAACATCAACAGGAGCGATTTCATTAATATATAAACCAAATTATAAAACACAATTGAAGTTGTATTCATCGGCATTCTATTCAAACGAGTCTGAATATTTTACCATTGAAGGAGCTTACCGTTTAGAAGATGTTGAAACGGATATGGGGTCTAAAAATTTCGGAAAATCAAAATCAAGTTTAGGTATTGGAGATTATTTAACAAGCGCGAGAAATCAAATTACCGCATTGGTTTATAATGTCGGACATAGAGGTAATGTAACGCTCGGAAACAATAGTATTCATTGGGGTTTTCAAGCACAAATAGAACAAATAAAAGATAAAATAAACGAATGGTATTTAAATGATTCATTTGGGTTTGCACAGCCAACTTCGGCAACAGGAAATTTAGTATTGAAAGAATATATTTCTGCTGATAATGCAATTAATACCTATCGCTTAAACGGATACATTCAAAACTCACAACTGATTGAAAAATCATCTAACATGATTTTAAATTATGGCATTCGCACAAACTGGTGGAGTTATAATAATGAAAATGTGGTAAGCCCCCGATTTCAGTTTTCATTTGAGCCAAACAGAAAATATAACCGTGCAGCTTTATCGAAAACAGGAAAAGGAAAACAGAAAAAAGATATCGTAGTAAAAGCTGCATTCGGATATTATTATCAACCACCTTTTTATCGTGAGATGAGAGGGTTTGACGGTACCCTCAATCCCGAAATTAAAGCTCAAAAATCCATACATTATATTTTGGGAGGTGATATGAATTTGAAAATATGGAATCGCCCATTTAAATTTTTTGCCGAAGCTTATTACAAGCAGTTGGAAAATTTGATTCCTTATGAAATTGACAATGTTCGCATTCGATATTTTGCAACAAATTCAGCACAAGGATATGCTGGAGGAATTGATTTTAGATTGAATGGAGAGTTTGTAAAAGGTACCGAAAGTTGGGCAAGTTTAAGTATCATGCAAACACAAGAAAAAATTCCCGGAGCAACAATATTTGATGCAAATGGTAATAGAATTGAAAGTCCCGGATATATTCCTCGCCCAACAGATCAAAGAGTAAATGCCAGCATTATGTTTCAGGATTATTTACCCAAATTTCCAAGCTTCAGAATGTATTTGAATTTGGTATACGGTTCCGGATTTCCTTTTGGTCCTCCAATTCATAATTCATATGCAGATACATTAAGAATGCCTTCATATAAAAGAGTAGATATTGGATTTTTGAAAGTGTTGGTAGATGAAAATAGTAAAGCACCAAAAAAAGGGTGGAAGAAAAATTTTAAATCAGCTATGGTTGGTGTAGAAGTTTTTAATTTATTGGCAGTAAATAATACCATCTCATATATTTGGTTGGAAGATATTGAGGGCAGGAGATGGGCTGTCCCAAATTATCTTACCGGGCGTAGACTCAATTTAAAATTAATGATGAAATTTTAAGTAGGAGCATATCAATTTTGCATCGTTATAATTTTATTGATTTCATTTTTATAATTTTAAATTGCATTATGAAAATTCAAAAGCAACTGTACGTAATATTTATGCTGATAGCATTGATGTTTGTTGCTTGTGTAAAAGATGTTGTAACTCCTAATTCTTCCACCCAAATTCAATCGAACCAACCTGTTCAACAAGACCTGACTACTGAAATTACAGGCATTTACGAAGGCTTTAATGTAATCTTTGGTATTCCTGATTCGTCAGGAACTCATGCAGAAAATATTCAAATAATTAAAGTGTCGAACGATAGTGTTTTGATAGTAGGTGATCATATTAAGTTAATTAAGGAAGTTGATGGTTTATCGTTTGCATTTCAATCTCAGAAGATAGGAAGTGGAAAATATTTTTTTGCATCAAAAACAATTTCTTTCAAATATTTACTGCCGGTAAAAGTTACAACATCTCAAGGTGATATTGATTGCACAAAGGATTATCGTTATGATGGCACAAAAAAATAATCATTCTAAGGTTTGTTGTAATTAAACAATTCTGTTTTTTCTTTTTTCAATTTCCAATAACATAATCCTTATATCAATTTGGTATAATCTATGGTCGCGCTATATTTGCAACAGTTACTTACATAAAATTGTATTGACTATGATTCTTGCTTAAATATCTTTTTATCATATTATTTTCTTTTTGTTTTGTAGGAATGCAAGCGCAAACTTCAACTGACCAAACAGCTGATGTTAAGCCCTCAGTTAATCCGACAAAATCAAACGTGAAAAAACATTCTCCCAAAAAAGCGACACTGCTTTCACTTTTTATTCCCGGAGCTGGGCAGGTTTATAATAAAAAGAATTGGTGGTGGAAAGTTCCTGTTATTTATGGAATTGGAGGAACACTTTTGTATAGTGGAATTTTTTATCAGAACGAATACGATAATTTTCGCCTGGCATATAAAGAGCGAATAGAGACATTAACCAACAAAGATCAAATTTACAATCGTTATCAAACACCTACACTTCAAGTTATCAGAGACAGCTATCGTGATTCGCGAGATCAAAGTTATATGTGGTTAGTAGTTGTTTATGCGCTTCAGGTTTTGGATGCAACAGTGGAGGCACATTTTGTTGATTTTAATATGAATGAAAATGTATCTTTGAAAATACAACCACAAATTTATATGGTGGGTTTAAATTATACCGGAGGATTGCAAGTAACTTTTAAATTTTAAAAATCTTGAAAATTGCATTATTAGGATACGGAAAAATGGGCAAAGCAATCGAAAAAATTGCCATTGCCAAAGGTCACGAAATTGTATACAAAGTTAATCTTGAAAACGCCTACGATTTTATGTCGGTGAGTTTGCATAATGTAGATGTGGCAATTGATTTTAGCATGCCCTCGGCAGCTGTCGAAAATATTTTAAAATGTTTTGAAGCAAAAGTTCCAATTATTGTTGGAACAACGGGTTGGTATGATCAATTTGACCTTATTCAAGAGAAATGCTTAAAAGAAGGTCAATCGATGGTATACTCCAGTAATTTTAGCATAGGAGTAAATATATTTTATAAGCTGAATAAGATTCTTGCAAAAATGATGTCTAATCAGGAAGATTATGATGTGAAGATTGAAGAGGTTCATCATACCGAGAAAAAAGATTTTCCCAGTGGAACAGCTATTACACTTGCCAAGCAAATAATTTCGGAAGTGAATCAGAAAACTGAATACAAAGGGCGATTAATTTTTAACGAAAACTTACCGGCTCAAAGTGTTAAAGATCATGAGATTCTTATCGAGTCAATCAGGGTTGGTGACGTTACCGGAGACCACAAAGTGATTTACGAATCGATAATCGATGAAATTCAAATTACTCACAAAGCAAAATCAAGATATGGGTTTGCTAAAGGCGCAATACTTGCTGCAGAGTGGATCCAAGATAAAAAAGGTTTATATACCATGGAGGATATTTTGAATCTATAAGTTTGATGAGCTGTACTGTCCGTTTGTTATTTTCAATTATTTTAAATCTATCCAATCCCACACTATCATAATATTGATTCTACAACTTCGTTAAGTTGGTTATTCATAAAAAAACATGACACAAGAAAAAAATAAATTCACAAATCCCATTCAAAATTTTTTATCAATTCTTACAAGTCGCGAGCGATTTAATTTTTGGTTGCTAAGTGGAATCAACACTTTCTTTTTCCTTCTGATGATTACAATTGGTGGAGCACATTTCACAACTTGTCTTGCTTTTTATACTGTAGTTGAAGTAACAATTATTGGATACTATATTTTTGTAAACCGATATCCACGTAAAACAAAATTTCGTGAATGGATTGATGCCATTGCTTTTGCAGTAGTAGCTGCCACATTAATACGAACTTTTTTTATTGAAGCTTACACTATTCCAACATCTTCAATGGAAAAAACATTGCTTGTTGGCGATTTTCTTTTTGTGAGCAAAGTAAATTATGGCGCGCGCACACCCATGACACCTATTTCTTTTCCTTTTGCACATAATACACTTCCTGTAGTTGGCAATAAATCTTATCTCGAATGGTTTGAAATGCCATTCTTTAGATTACCGGGATTTCAAAAAATTAAGAATAATGATATTGTAGTTTTTAACTATCCATTTGAAAGTGGACGGCCGGTAGATAAAAAAGAAAATTATATTAAAAGATGTCTGGCTATTGCTGGAGATAGTATTTCAGTTGTAAATCAGCAAGTTTTTATTAACGGAGTTCAGGCTGAAAATCCACCTAGAATGGAGTATAAGTATCACGTTAAAACTGATGGCACAGGATTTAATCAAAAGCTTGTTCGTAAACTGGATATTACCGAAGGTGGAGCATTATCAGAAAACGGAGATTTCGAATTGATCCTTACAAAAGATTCGAAAGCGGCAATTCGCAAAGAAAGTAATGTGATTTCTATAGATTCAACTATTCAGGCAAAAGGATTTTATGCTGAATATATTTTTCCGCATCACGAAGCGATAGCATGGAACGTTGATAATTTTGGACCACTATATGTACCAAAAGCAGGTGCCGAAGTTAAACTCGACTCAAACACTTTTTATCTCTATGAACAAAATATTAAAGTGTATGAAAACAATCCATCTTTTGAAATGAAAAACGGAAAATTTTATATTGAAGGGAAAGAGGTTGTGTCGTATAAATTTAAGTTCAATTATTATTTTATGATGGGAGATAACCGTCATAATTCAGCAGATTCACGCTTTTGGGGGTTTGTTCCCGAAGATCATATTGTTGGAAAAGCTCTCTTTATTTGGATGAGTTGGGATACTAACGGAAGTGGTTTGAGTAAAGTAAGATGGGATAGATTATTTCATGGCATTAACTAAAGCACAAAAATAATTTCTACAATTTACTTAAAATGGTTTAAGCAACATTTTCCAACCCGTATATTTTGCCGTAGTTGTTTAGCTGTTCACGTAATTCTCTTTTAGCTACAAATATTCTGGTTTTGACAGTACCGATAGGGATATGTAGTATTTCGGCTATTTCATGATATTTAAATCCGCTAAAATTCATTGTAAAAGGCTTTTTTAAATTTAACGGAAGTTTATCAATTGCTTCTTCAATATCTTTTAAAATAAATTTTATTTCACCTTGGTTTTTTACCGATAAAGCTTCCGAATCAAGATAATAATCGTTGTCTGTTTGGTCGATAAAAGTATTGCGTTTCACCATTCTTCGGTAATTGTTGATGAAGGTGTTTTTCATGATGGTATATAACCAACCTTTTAAATTTGTTCCGTCTGTAAATTTATCCTGATAGGTGAACGCTTTTAACAAAGTATCTTGAACCAGATCGTTCGTGTCTTCAACATTTCTAGTAAGTTGATAGGCATAATGTCTTAATGAGAGGCCTTCTTTTTGAACTTTATTTTTAAATTCGATTGCTGTCATCTGTTTATGAAATATTTTAAAAAGTTAAACAAATTTAAAACAATCTAAATTACAAAAGCAAGTAATTCTCCAGTTTTTTAATTAAGAAAATATTATTTGACTCAATTTATTACTAATCAGTAGAATATGTTTTTGCTTTAATGGAAGAGATAATTATTTTTTGATATCTCAAAACGGTTAAATGTAGTTTGAATAAAATTTTTGATAAAAACATTTAACCAAAATGGGTGTTATCTTCAACATTAACTTAAAAGAAAAGTATTTCTTAGCATTATTGATGATAACTTTGTTGAGCAATTTATAATTGATGGAAGTTTCTGTATCGAGGAAAAGTAATTTTAACTCAGCGCATCGTTTGCATGTTGCACAATGGAGTGATGAGAAAAACAAAAATGTTTTTGGCATTTGTAATAATGAAAATTATCACGGACATAATTATGTCGTGATTGCCACAGTAACAGGTGAAGTGGATGATGTGACAGGTTTTGTAATTGACACGAAAATATTGAAAAAGATTTTAATGGAAGAAGTTGAAACTCGCTTTGACCATAAAAATTTGAATCTAGATACTGATGAATTTAAAGTACTAAATCCAACAGCCGAAAATATTGCAGTTGTAATTTGGAAATTAATCAGGAAAAGAATTGAAAATAATTTAAAATTGAAAATAATATTATATGAAACAGAAAGAAACTTTGTTGAATATGAAGGAAAATAAAGAAATATTAGAGGCCTCCAATCACATTTTTAACGGCAGTATTGAAAACCCTGTTCGAGATGATGCTTTCGAATTAGATGACGAACTAAAAATTGAATTAATTGAAAAGCATTTTAAGGAGATCATGCAAATTTTAGGATTAGATTTAAGTGATGACAGCTTAAAAGGGACTCCTCATCGTGTTGCGAAAATGTATGTGAAAGAAGTTTTTAAAGGATTGAATCCTGCTAATAAACCTTTGGCAAAATTGTTCGAAAATAAATATCAATACAAACAAATGTTGGTAGAAAAGAACATTTCATTTTACAGTAATTGCGAGCATCATTTTGTTCCAATTATTGGAAGAGCTCATTTAGGGTACATATCAAACGGTAAAGTAGTTGGTTTGTCGAAACTAAATAGAATTGTAAGATATTTTGCAGCACGTCCTCAAGTACAGGAAAGAATGACGGTTCAAATAGCAAACGAGCTAAAAGAAATTTTGCAAACTGAAGATATTGCTGTGTTGATTGAAGCAGACCATTTATGTGTTGCCTCAAGAGGAATTCAAGATATTACAAGTAAAACCGTAACAAGCGAATATTCAGGAAAATTTTTAGATACTAAAATACGCGAAGAGTTTTTTAGATACATTGGAATCTAATACAATTTATTTAAGTAAGAACGTGCTTTTGGGAAATCTTAAATACTATTTCAATAAGCAATTTACAATAATCAATTGGCAAATGTAAAAGAAGTGAAGTGTTGTTGATATTAATTTATGAATAGAATTTTCCCAACCCAAGTATCTGTTGCTTCCGAATTTGATGAGTAAATAATATACACTCCGGTTGCAGCACGTTTACCTTGTAAGTTTAATCCATTCCAAGTTGCCATTCCGCCATTTGCTGCTGTTTCATAAACAAGGTTTCCTTCAATATCAGTTATTTTAACATTGGCATTATTAACTAAGCCTCGTATGCTTATCAACCCTTGATATTCGGGTCTTACAGGGTTAGGGTAAATAATTACATCCCCATGTGTGTCGGAAGCTCCCGTAGCATTTCCCATATATGAAATAATTCCTTTATCAGTTGCGAAAAATACTTCTCCGGTTTTATCATTGATCCCAACATCATAAATGATATTTGAGAGCAGAGGGCTGTTAAGTGTAGTAAAATTTTTTAGCACTGTATATCCATCAGCTGAAACAAGCCAAACACCATTTTTAGTTCCTATCCATTTTCGGTTTGCAGCATCAACTCTTATGCAATAGATGGCTTCAATGCCTAAAAAATTAGAATAAACCAATCCTGTTTTTATTACAATTTGGTGCGAATCATAATTAGCGCCATCCTTAAAAATATTTGAAGAATTGCTAAAGATGCATAAACCTTGATCGGTTCCTACCCACATTTCACCTTTCTGATCCTTGGTAATACAAAAAACATTATTGCTTGGCATTGCTCCTTTTAGATTCCCTTTTTGTAACATTCTGAACATATGCTGAGCGTCACCTTTCTCATCAAAAACAATAATTCCCCCACTTATATGTGTTGATGAAACCCATTTATAATTATTATCATCACATGTAATAAATCCTAAGAAAACGTCAGTAGCTATTCCATCAATTTGGCTTGGTATACCATAAGAGGCCCATTGCCCTGAAGCAGTTTTAACCGAAATGGGATTGTTAGTTCCAAAATTACTTACCCATAAATTTCCTTTTTTATCAAAGCAAGTTCCAGATATCATTGGAACGCCATTAAAATTTCTGATCGATCCGTTTGTGTTTGATGAATCGTAAATAGTGTATTTTAATGGAGAGGTACTTTCAAATTCAAATAATCCTGTACCATAGGTTGACATAAAAACATGGTTATTGATTGGGTTGATTGTTACGTCTATAAAATCTCTGGCATTAATTATTTTAGGGTCGGAAGTTTGATCAAAATTATACCATGAATTATCAGTAAACTTATAAAATTTATTATTGTTATAAGTGCTTCCCCAACCACCTGTTGTGCCAAATCCTCCAACAGATCCACCGGCAACCCAAAGGGAATTATCGGTAATGTTATATGCAAAACGTTGAGCAGTTTTTCCGTATGGTCCACTCGGAGAAATATAATCTTTTGAGCCATCAGGATGATTTAATATTAATCCGGTAAAATATCCTAATGTATACATCAAATCATTATTCCCAATGATAGCTCCTTGTAATGAATTCATGGGAAAAGTTTGAAGTGTACCTGATTCATCTTCAATAAAAATATTACTTGTTGTAACATTCAATAATTTTCCATGATTGATCACTATGCTAAATGGATTTTTAACTTGAGTAGGATAAGGGTTAACCGTCCAGCTAATACCATCATATGTTTGCAAAGTGCTGTCTAAAACTGCATATAATTTATTTTTAAATACAGCCATATTTGAACAATTGTTGACGTATGGTGAAGTTAAAAATTTCCAAAAATTATAGTCGCCCAAATTTGGACAATTTAGAGGTGCTCGTATAATACCAATATGAGTGCTGGCATATATGTAACCATTTAAAACTTCAACATCTTTTATTTCAATCGTATTTCCACCATCGAGGCCGATGTATGAATCTACAATTAATTTTTTATTCATATCAATCACAACAATTCCAAAACTGCAGGATAGGTAAGCTAGGTTTTCATAAAAGGAGATATTGTTAATGTTTTTTGCACCGATAATAACTTTCGAAAGGATGTCGCTGATATTATAAATATTATTTTTTTCGATGATGTCGATGTTGGCATCTTGATAAGCAACAACTACTGCTCCGGTTGATGGACAAGTGTTAACGAGTTGAACTTCTACATCCGATAATCCGTTCACACGGGATAAAATTTCAACGCTTTTATCATTCTCATCAAAAGTAAAAACTCCGCTTTTTGAACCTACATATATTTTATTTCCACTTTCGCATAAAGTATAATTATTCGCAAATGGCAAGTGAACTCGCCATCCTTCGTTTGGAGGTGTTTTACTTTGTGCAAAAGCAAAATTTATTTTTATCAATAAAATGATCGATAAAAAGCAGGATAAATATTTTACCTTTTGAAACATTCTAGTTTAACGGATTTTTAAGATAATAATTATATTTTCAATTGATACGAAAATAGAAAATTATGGCATTGCTTTTTTTCTATTTTTGCCAACCATATGTGGCAGTATTTCGGAACATTTATTATTCGCAACCGTTTTTGGTTTTTAATTGCAATTGGTTTACTGACTGTTTTCTCAGCTTATGAGGCAACCAACGTACAGTTAACTTATGATTTTGCAAAAGTAATTCCTAACAATGATCCTGATTTTGTGGAGTACGTCAAGTTTAAAAAAATGTTTGGCGAAGATGGAAATGTGTTGGTGGTTGGAATTCAGAATTCAAAATTGTTTGAAAAAGATTTTTTTAATGATTGGTGTAAATTATCAAGTGATGTACAGAAAATTGAAGGGGTAGAAAAAGTTGTTTCATTAGGAAATATATACACGATATCAAAAAATGATTCGGCCCATAATCTTGATCTCAAAACTTTGCTTAATCACCGGTTTTCTTCACAACGCGAAGTTGATTCATTTAAGAATATTGTAGCGAACTTGCCTTTTTACAAAGGCTTACTTTATAATCCCGAATCAGATGTAACTTTACTTGCCATCACACTCGAAAAGTCAAAGCTCGATTCGAAAGAGCGCATTCCATTGGTGCAAAAAATTGAAGAAGAATGCAAAGTTTTCGGCACAAAATATCATACTGTAATTCATTTCTCAGGATTGCCATATGTAAGAACAATTTATTCTTCAAAAGTTGCCAATGAAATTAAAATCTTCACCTAT
>CAIUEQ010000257.1 GCA_903898215.1 uncultured Bacteroidota bacterium
CTCTTCGTTTTGCCAGTTGAAAAATTCTTTTGCTTTCAAACATTCTTCTTGCATTTTTTTGTAAAGAGTTTCTTCCTGCAAAAGTAAATTTATAGAATGAATAATTTGCGGCACATCATAATCGCAAAGCAGTGCAACGTTAAACTGAGAATTTATATTTTCATATTCAGGAAAAGGAGCACAGATTTGAGGAACGCCTGCATGAATATAATCGAAAAATTTATTGGCTAATGAATAATAGTAACTTAAGCCTTTATTCTCTAAAATATTTATTCCTATAGTTGCTTTTTCTGTCAACATTTTTAATTGTTCAGGTTTTAAATAGCCTAAAAATTTCACTTTGCTGTCGACTTTAAAATTAATAGCCAGCTGTTTTAGTTTTTCAGAAAGTAATCCATCACCTGCAATCCAAAATTCTGCTTCAATATTTTTCATGGCTTCAATCATCTGTTCTAAACCTCTAGCTTCGTTTAGGTCGCCTTGGTAGAGGATGATTTTTTCATTTGATGATTTAATGATTTGATGATTTGATAATGTTGATACATTTCGAATTACTTCAAAGTTTTTATGATATTTTTTTGTGAAGATTTCCGCTAAACTATCGCCAACGGTATAGGCAGCATTAACTTGTGGAATGCAGAGTTTTGCAACTGTTTCCCAAATAAATTTTATTAATTTTCGATTTGTTACTTCAGGAACTTCCGTAAAATATTCATGAGCATCAAACACTATTTTTTTACTTCTGATTTTTGAAACCAAAATGCAAGGGAAAATAGTATCAAGGTCAACTGAAGAAATTACATCAGCACGTTTAAATAGCAGATAAAAAAATAAACGAATATTATATTCAATATAAAATAGTTTTCCTTTTTGGAAGAAACAATGTAAACGATTTTGGTGGTAACTTTTTTTTGTAAGAGGAATGGAATGTTTTTTTACTCGACCAACAAGTTCGATATCGTATTTTGCATTTGAAAGAGTGTTGCAAATTCTTTCCATTCGCTGGTCATAGCTTAAATCATTTGTAACCGTAAAAATTATTTTCTTCAATTTTTCCACTCCAGATGTTGAGATGAGTTATAGTGTAATTTATCGCTATCAAGTAAAAATCTTACGGTTTCAATTATTTTTTCTTCCTTTTCCTCTACTATCGAATCTACTAATTCTTGCAAGCTTGTTTTTTTTATGATGACAATTGTTTTTATTTTTTCAATCAACCCTTCAAATTCATCATCGTTCATTCCAAGTTTTCTTCTTTCCAAACATACATCGCACACACCACAATCTGTTCCTCCAAATTCATCAAAATATTCTAATAACTTTTTGCTTCTACATATGCTTGTGTTTTTTGCATACGAAATCATTGCATTAAGTTTTGTAGTTGCTGTTTCTTTTCGTTTTTTTAGCAGAGCTTTATTAAAGGAGATGTTTGCTGCGTCAGCTCTTACAGAAGTAAATGTTATTTGTGGTAGTTCTTTTTGTTTTTGATAATCGATCACTTGAAGCTGATGCAATTTATCCAAAAATGAAACCACCAATTCTGATTCTTTTTTTATTCGTTGAGCTAATAATTTTTCATTGATGATGATGAATTGATCGAATACGCCTCCATAACTGCGTAATAATAATTTGATGAAATCATCATAGGTTGGATGTTCAACCTGAAACTTATACAACTCTTCCTGACTCAAAAGAAATTTTAATTTGGAAGGCTCATAAAAACCATCGCTCAAAGTGATGAGATCGCATTGCTCTAAAATTTTTAAAGAAGGATAAGCGATTGTTGCAACGATGTTAAACTTCTTACAAAAATCGGCAATGTCAAAATTAAAACTTCTGTCAACATCAGCACCAATAGGCATCGAGTAATAATTACATAAAGCCTGATACACTCTTTTGATTTCTGTTTCTTCAGGAAAACTTAATTCCAATCGGTGTTGAGCTTCTAATTCATCAGTATGATTAAAAAGTAAAACGCAATACGATTTTTGCTCATCTCTTCCTGCACGACCGGCTTCCTGATAATATGATTCCAGCGACTCAGGCATTTCATAATGTATCACCAAACGAACATCCGGCTTATCTATTCCCATACCGAAAGCATTTGTACAAACC
>CAIUEQ010000258.1 GCA_903898215.1 uncultured Bacteroidota bacterium
AGCGGAATAGCAATTATCGGAAGTGGTTCATCAAATATTGGAACAGGTTGTACCGTTAAAAAATGTATTGTAAATATTCCAAATAATGGAACATCTGTTTCATATGGTATTATCGTTACAGGTTCGGCAGCGGGTGTTGCTGATGCAAATCAACTAACCGATTCGATCACTATCGATAGTAATTCGGTTACGGGTGCGTATTATGGAATTCAAATTTCAACAAATGCTACAGGAAACGCCAGTGCAAATCGTGGTCATAAAGTAAGATGGAATACATTAAACAATGTATATTATTATGGTATCCGTGTTTATTATATTTACAATGCAGTTGATATTATTGGTAATACCGTTAATATGCTTTCAACCAACGCAAGCAGTTATGGTATTTATTTTTACTATAACCAAAATACATTAGCGGGTACCAATTCAAAAATTATTGGAAATAACGTGTATGCCGGTTATGCAGGTATCTATTTTTATTACTTCGCTAGTCCTGCAGGTAACAGAATTCCAATTATCAATAATATGTTTAAAACTTATGGTGCAAGTGCTTATGCCGCTAGTTATATATACACAGGCGTTGCTGGAGGAAATGAAATTGATTACTACCATAACTCTAACAATACAATTGGAGGTTCTGCAACCTACGGGTTGTATTATTACAATTCGGTAGGAACAGGAACATCATACTTTAAAAATAATATTTTCTCTGTTGCAGGTTCTGGAACATACCCTGCATATTTTAGCACAAACCCAACAGGTAATGTGATCAATTATAATAATTATTACAATGCTGCTAATGGTAATCTTATTTACAGAGGAGCTGCTTATAATTCTTCAAGTTATCTTTCGGCAACTGTTGGTGGAGATAGTTCATTTAATATTGCGCCTTCGTTTATCGCTTCAACTGATTTGCATGTTACCAATGCTTGTATCAGAGGAGTAAATCTTTTATCAACAGTAACAAATGATATTGACGGAAACACTCGTTCATCATCACCTGTTATTGGTGCTCACGAAACAGCAGGACTTGCAAGAGACTTAGCCGTTACGCAAGTGATTTACACCACACCTATTACAACCGGACTACAAAATATAAAAGTAATGATTCGTAATTTCAGTACTACTACAATTACTTCAATGAATATTTCTTATGTATTAAATTCAGGAACTCCTGTTACAATTGCATGGACAGGAACACTTGCAGGATGTGATACTACATCATATACTTTTGTTGGTTCAAATCGAATGAATTTACCTGCAGGAGCAAATATTTTAAAAGTATATACTTCTGCTCCAAATGGATTAGTTGATAATAATTTATTAAACGATACCATTACTTCGGCACTTACTACTATTTCAAAAGATGCAGGTAATGCATTTGTTGGAAATGGAATAGGTGGTAACCTTGTTAGATATGCTCATATGGCAAGTCAAAATCCTACAACAGCAATTACTGTTGAAGCTTGGATTAAGACAACATCTAATTCAACTGATCAAAAATTTGTTTGTAAATCATCTGTTAACAATGGATTTTGTCTAGGAGTTGGTCCTGCATCACCAAAATTAGATCCTGAATTTTGGACTATTGCAAATGGTACAGGTTCTCTTAGAATGGTATCAGTTGGAACCTCATTACCTAATAATATTATTCCAACAAATACATGGACGCACGTTGCTGCAACTTGGCAATCGGGTGTTGGTGTAAGAGCATACATTAACGGACAGTTAGTTGGATATATTAATTCAGCAACGGTAACAACAATAACTCCTTCTACTTTCCCGCTTGTTGTAGGTGCAAATTCTTGGGATTTAGGAATTGCAACTCTTGGAAATGTTGATGAAGTTAGAGTTTGGAATGTTGCATTAGATTCATTTGCAATTCGTAAAAATATGCACCGTACTTTAATTGGAAATGAAACAGGATTGATTTCTTATCTTCAATTAAACGAACCAATTTCGGCAACATTATTATGCGATCCAATTAGCGGAGCTGTTGGAACTAAATTAACAACTGGATTGATCGTGCCTTCAACATTAGCTGTTGGTGATGATTCAACAACTATTTTCCCAGCAGTATCATTAGGTTCGTTTGCACATAAAAATCTTTCGATGGTTGTATATAATGGATTTGATAGTTTGGTGGATCTTGCATTAACTGAAATTTCTCTTGCTCCAAATGTTGTTCCTACTGCCACTCATAATTTGAGTAAATATTGGGTAGCTCGTCCTTTTGGATATACTGGTACATTCTTGTCGAATCTTACTTTCACGCTTCCTTATGGACAGTTAATTACAACTGATGCAAACTTGAAATTGTATTATAGAGATTTTGGTTCTGATGGTGCATGGAATTTTAAACAAACTGCCAGCACTTCAAATATTACAACTACAACAGTAATGTTTACAGGAATTGATACTTTAGGTCAATTTACTCTTGCCTCAAATGGTACATCACCACTTCCGGTATCGCTTACTCAATTTGGAGGAAAACGTTTTGGTGCTGATGTGAAATTAAATTGGCTTACAGCAAACGAAATGAATTGCCAAGGATTTGAAGTTGAAAGAAGTGTTGATGCCGATCATTTTGATTTTATTGGAATGGTTTCATCAAAATCAATCAATTCTAACACCAACACAAATTATGTTTATGTTGATGCAAAAGCTGATCAAAACAAAACTTTATTCTACCGTTTAAAACAAATTGATTTCGATGGTAAATACAGTTATTCACCAATTGTAACTATTAATGCTTCTACACTTTCTGTTCCGGTTTCGTTGTATCCAAACCCAACAAAAAGTGCATTCAATATCGATATTCAATCGGCACAACAAACTAATGTAACCATTGTTATTGTTGATATGCAAGGAAGAGTTGTTGTTACGAAAGAAGTACAAACCAACAAAGGAATGAATACCATTTCTGTTGATGAAGCTTCGGGATTAAATACAGGAGTTTATTTTGTGAAAGTTAAAATGGCAAACGATTCTCAAGTATTTAAATTAGTTAAAACAAACTAAAGCTAACTTATAAAATACCAAAGCCCGTCAATTATTTGGCGGGCTTTTTTTATGCAATAAAAATGGGAAATTTATTTTATAAATAATCTGAGTTCAATTAATTCGAACAATCAAATTTTTTAATTAATTGCCCCGTGCTTTAGCTCGGGGAAAGCAAATGTAAATTTGAAATGGCTTTAGCCAAATTATTTCCCGAACCCAGGTTGATAATCATCCATATAATCGTTTATGAATAACAATTGTGTTTGGTTGTGAGTTATTGAAAAGAAAGGTATAGCCACAGATTACACAGATTTATTAAATAATTTGTGCTCGATATAACAGAACCAAAAATTAGTGAGGATATTTAAATGGATTATTCTTGTATTTGGATTTACAGCTAATTGTTTTCAAATAAATGAATAATAAAAATCACTCTTTTACAAACTTACCTGCGTAGGTATTATTTCCACTTTGTACTTTTATAAAATATAACCCATTGTTTAAATCTGTTACAGGAATTTCAATTTCTTTTTGATAATTAAGTGTATTGTTAAAAACCGTTTCACCCAAAATATTTGTGATAATTATATTAAGCGTTTTGTTGTTTGTTTCATTTAACGAAAATGAAATTTTATTATTAGTAGGATTAGGAAATACACTAATTTTTTGAAGGGCATTATTTACTTCATTAACACCCAAACTTAAGCCTTTACAAACAGCAACTAAACATTTTCTATTTACCCAACCTAATTTCGAAAATTGTCCACCAATTATTGCAGTGTCACCGTAGGAAGCCATTACGTTAATGCCTTGCAAAAGCCACGTATCTATTTTAGTGTTTATGGTTTTGTCGTATGTTTCTAAAAAGTTTGATCTTTGAACGTATACACAGCTTCTTGCAGCTAATATAAATTTTACAGGTCCGCAGTCAGGATTCCAAGAGGAGGGATTTCCATTATTTAAATCGACTTGCGCGAATCCATTTCGTAATTTATTTCCTACACTAGTAAATCCACCACCCATATACATAGAATTATTGTCGAATGAAAAATATTCGATTGGATTTGGACTTGGATTCGGGCTCCAGTTTGTTTTTTGTCCATTAGATAAATTGAACGAAAGACTACATAACGGTAAATATAAAATTGAATCTTTAATAAACATTTTATCGCAATTTGTTGATTTCAAGTTTGCTTTAAGTACGTTGTAATACCCATCTTCTAAACCAGTACTAGCATCCAGTATTACAAATTGACTTGCTGCATTGCCATTAACATGATCAAAAGAACCAGATATAAAAATGTGATTATTGTATGAAACCATTGATGAAACAAAGGGAGGGTTCATTAGGTCATTGGAAGTAATTGAAGGTTGCCAAGAGGTATTGTTTCCAGTTGCAATATCTATACATCCCAAAGAAATTACAGTTGTTTGATCAGATGTAGTATAGAATAGATAGCCTTGATGAATTGTCATAGCAATTACTTGTCCTCTAAGGATTGAATTTAATGGAGCAATCTGCCCATCAGTAATTTTAATACATGCTAAATATTTTCTATTTGAATTTCCAACTTTTTTAAATTGCCCACCTATGCAAACCATGTCACCATAAATTTCCATACAACGAACATTAGAGGGGTAAGGAACCGAGATTGAGTCAGTTATTTGAGGGAAGTAATCGATTACTGTTTGACAGTTTGTTTTTTCTTTTATAAAAAAAATAATTATAAAAAGTAGTATTACATTTTTATACATAAGATTTACATTAATAATGCTCACTTGTAGTATTCATCACAATAGTTTTTTAACCTTTCCTAATCGCTACTCAAATGTAAATTTTATTGATGAATAAGTTTTGCAAAAATATTCGCGGTATAATTATTATTAAAGCAATATGGAAATGAAAAGAATTGTTTTTTAGTTCAATCTCAAATGAAAATATGATGTATAAAAATGTACAATAAAATGCCCTGCACAGTTTTATAGATGGCAGTATAAAAACGATGTATTGATCAGTAAAGTGGTGAGAAGTATTCCTTTATTTTGTTACTCCTTCTAAGCGTTTCATTATAGAGAAAATAAATATTGCTGAAATCATGCAGCAAAATAAAAACATTCCCCAAAGCATATACAATTCAATTTTCCCCCACAATAAACTTCCAACAAATAATAGTTTATTTCCAACAGCAGTTGCCAATAACCAACCTCCTTGCATTAAACCTTGGAAGCGTACCGGTGCAACTTTTGATACAAATGATAATCCCATAGGACTAAGAAAAAGTTCGGCAATGGTTAATACTAAATAACTATTCATTAGCCAATATGGAGAAACTCTTCCATCAGCTCCGGGAGCAACGCCTCCTAATAAATATGGCGATACTAATTTAATAGAAACAACCAGTACAATTAAAAAACCTAAAGCGGCAATGATCATCCCTATTCCAATTTTTCGGGGAGTAGAAGGCTCAAGTCCTTTTTTGTTTAACAGGTCGAAAAAGCCCATTACAAGCGGTGTTAGCGCTACAATAAATAATGGATTAAATGATTGAAATACTTCGGGCGAGATTGGATTATTTGCACTGTAAGTTCCAATCAGGTAATAACAAAATGCGCCAAAAATAAGAGTAACAACAGCTCCAATTATTTTTTTCTTTTTATCATTATTGCCACCAAGTACCATCACAATTCCTCCAATAGTTGCAATCACACATAATATTGATTCGAGGTTAAAGAACAAAAATGTTATTGGTCCAACTTCTTTAACAGTATAATCTCGTGCGAAAAATGTAAGTGTGAGTCCGTTTTGATGAAACGACATCCAGAAAAATATAACCACAACATACACTAAAAGTAAAGCGGTAACTCTTGGTTTTTCGTCTTTAGTTGATGATAGAAAAATCCATGAAGCAAATCCAAGAAACAACCCGATTGCTAAACCGAGTTTATAATTATCCATTAAATAATTAAACGATAAAGCAGAGGCAGCAATAAGTGAAATGGCAACAAAAATGGGAGTGATAGCGGCACCTGTCTTTTCGTTTTTAACTTCAGTAACAATTGCTTTTTCCTTATCGGGAATTGATTTATTAAAGAACACATAAACTAAAAGTGATATCACCATGGCACATGCTGCAACAGCAAAAGCATAATGATATCCCTGAGCAAAAATGTCTAAATATCTCTCGGCAAAACCATTGAGGTTATTTTTATAAGCGCCTGTTAAATCGGCCTTTGATGCAAGGTCTGCAAATTGAGAAGTGTCGGCCATTGTTCCATTTTTGAACTGATGACACAAAGCGGGAATACTTCCATCATGTAAAAATCCGTGTGATTTTAGCCACCAATTTCTAACACCTGTTGCAATAAATGGAGCGAAAAAAGCTCCGGTATTTATGCCCATATAAAAAACCATAAATGCCGAATCGCGCATCTTACTGTATTTTTCATTATCGTATAATTGCCCAACAACAGCTTGTAAATTTCCTTTAAAAAGACCGTTGCCTAAGGCGATAATAAATAATCCCAAAAGCGCAATTGTAAGTGGCATATCCGGAATTGCAATAATTGTATATCCCGCAAACATGATAATCTGGCCAAGCAAAATAATGAGTTTATATTTTTTTGTCCAGTCGGCAAGAAGTCCTCCTATTAATGCTAATGCATAAATGGCAAAGTAAAACCAGCTGTAATAGTCGCCAGCTTGTGCTTCTGTTAAGCCATATCGTGCTTGTAAAAAAAGCACTAAAATTGCCATCATGGTATAAAAACCAAATCGTTCTCCCATATTGGTGAAGAAGGCAACGAATAAACCTTTTGGATGTCCTTTAAACATTTGTATTTAATTTAAAGGTTCAAAATATGTTTTTTATTGAGAGATGCAATAATGATTTTAAAATAAATAAAATTATTGATGGAGGATATTGATTTTGGAGATTCTTATTGAAGATGAAATGATAATAGGATTATTGAATATCGACATCCCAAAGCATCACTTGTCGGTCGTCACTGCAACTCAAAAACTCATCATCGTTAAGCCATAATATTTTATTGATGCAATTTGTATGGCTTTCATTTCG
>CAIUEQ010000259.1 GCA_903898215.1 uncultured Bacteroidota bacterium
AAAAGTTAATGCTAATTTTTTCATGATAAAATTTAAAGTGCAAACATACTTATTCTCTGTTAACTAAATCTAACGTAAATGCAGGAACACAAAAACTCCAATATTCACAAGCTTCTTCAAAAGGATTTGAATAGCGTACACGTGTACCTTTTTTTATAAGGATACTTTCTCCTGCTTTCAAAATTATTTTTTCTCCATCCACTTCAAATTGCTTTTTGCCATTAAAAATAACGGTCACTTCGTCAAATAAAGGTGTTTGAAAAGGTTCACCCCAACCCGGAGGTGCAATCATATGTGCAACAGAAAAATTTCTATCATTGGTTGTTGCAGCACCATAATGTTCTTCAATTAATTTTCCATCAGAAGTAGGAACCACAAATGGATTTGATTGCTTAATATATTTCTCAGACATGATTTTTGGTTTTCAAAAAAACGAAATTATAGGATTGTTGAAAGAAATGTAAAAATGTTTTCGTCAATTGGAAAATACATTTTTATGTTTGAAGAGATTTATATCACGTTACTAAAAATAAATTATGACACATCAGGAAGAACATTTTAGCGGATCAGAAATTGTTAGAGATATTGTAATTGGAATGTCGGATGGGCTTACTGTTCCCTTCGCTTTGGCTGCAGGTTTAATGGGTGCCAATACAGGAAACGGAGTGATTGTTACAGCAGGTTTGGCCGAGATTGTTGCAGGATCAATTGCGATGGGTTTAGGAGGATACCTTGCAGGAAAAACTGAAATCGATCATTACGACAGTGAATTGAAACGTGAATATTATGAAGTGGATGAATTTCCTGAAAAGGAAAAACAAGAAGTGCGTGAAGTTTTTGAGGGCTATGGTTTAAGTGAACATTCACAACAATTGATTGTTGAAGAGCTTGCAAAAGACAAAGATAAATGGGTGAATTTTATGATGCGTTTCGAATTGGGATTGGAAAAACCTGATATCAATCGTGCTCGTCAAAGTGCCTTAACAATTGGATTTTCATATATCATTGGAGGAATTGTTCCGCTCTCCACTTACTTTTCCATATTTACGGATAATGCTAAAGACGGATTTTTTTACTCGTGTATCGTTACAGCAATTTGCTTGTTTATTTTCGGATATTTTAAAACAAAAATTATTGGTCAGCCACCATTGCAAGGAGCTTTTAAAATATTATTGATTGGGGCAATGGCAGCTTCGGCAGACTATTTTATTGCTTATGCGATAAATTAAATTTTAGGCTAAAGCCTTTATTTTTCATTTTTAAATCCCACGAGCTAAAGCAATTGGCAACTTTTTTTAAATGTTTTTATTCTATTAAAACTGCAATTGAAATAACATTCAAGATTGCTTTGAGTTAACAAATTCAAATTGGCAATAGGCAAAATGATATTGACGATTTATTTATTCTCACAGCAATTAAAATCTAACATTTTTCTCCTATTTTGCGAGCGAGATGCAGTTTGTTTACCCGTCATTTTTATTCGCACTAAGTGCCATTGCCATTCCTATCATCATACACCTGTTCAATTTCCGCAGGTATAAAAAAATTATTTTCAGTGATATCCGTTTTTTAAAAACTGTTCAGGAAGAAACAAAATCCAAGCGCAAAATTAAAGAACTGCTCATCTTACTTTCTCGAATTCTAGCAATCACTTTTTTAGCATTAGCGTTTGCACAACCATTTATTCCCCAACAAAAAACAACACAACTTGCCGCACAAAAAGCTCTAAGCATTTATATCGACAATTCCTTTTCGATGGGAAACGAGGGCAAAAACGGAATCCTGCTTGAAACAGCTAAAAACAAAGCACGAGCTATTATAAACGGTTATGGCAATGCTGAAAATTTTCAAATACTAACCAGCGATTTTGAAGGAAAACAGCAACGCTTATTGAGTAAAAATGATGCACTACAAACGATAGATAATATCAAATTAAGCGCTGCATCAAAAAAAATATCCGAAGTGTTAAAAAGACAAAAACAGGCTTTTGAAAATCAATCACAAAAAAATCAAATCAGCTATATCATTTCCGATTTTCAGAAAAACTTTTCCGACTTTGACAACATAAAAAATGATTCAAATTTTACTATCAATTTTGTTCCTGTTCAAGCAAATATTGATCATAATATTTTTATTG
>CAIUEQ010000260.1 GCA_903898215.1 uncultured Bacteroidota bacterium
TTGCCAGTAATATTTTACGGGTAATTATGAATGAAAGAGTGATGATTTTTCGCGTTAAATAATTGTATTTGCATTTTGAAGGATAATGTATTTAATTGAAAATAAATCAATAACTAAATCAGATTACTATCCGTTTGGTGCAGTAATGTATAACAGAGGCTTTAGCACTGCTAACGGTTATAAGTATGGGTTCCAAGGTTCTGAAAAAGATAATGAAATCAAAGGGAATGGAAATAGCTACACGACAGAATTTAGGGAATATGATCCACGATTAGGCCGGTGGTTTAGTATCGACCCCTTAACCTCACAATTTCCTTGGCAAAGTCCCTACGCAGCTTTTGATAACAATCCTATTTTGAAAAGTGATCCTAAAGGAGATGCTCCTTCTGTCGATAATCAAAATTCAGAAGATAGAAAGACTAGAAAATTTGAAAGAAAGGAAAGGCAACTTTCAAGGAAAACAGGATTAGTCGGAGATCAATTAAGGGAAAAAATGTATGAAAAATATGGAAATAGAAATTGGGCTTATATAAAAACTGCTGATGCTACTAATAAAAGTGGTGTTAATGGGTACACTCCTACTGGGGACATGGTAGACTTTAAAAATGGAGTAACTGTTACAAAGTCATCAACCACCACTACCACAGATGCTATTGTTTCTAATCAAGATGGAACAGTAGATCCATACCCAATTACTTTAAATCCTGGAGAAACAGCTACTGTTACAGCAACTAATGCTACTACAAATGATGGAGGCGCGAATCAAATAGCAATAAGTCAAAATGGAACTAATGTTTCATCTGGTAGCGTAACTAACAATGGCGATTGTGTAAGTGCAAATGTCGATGGTAATAATGGACAAGTAATTGTTTCTGTAACAATGGGGGCAGGGAATCTTAGGACAGTTAATAATCCAACTGGAACTGCTGGGAGAGGGACTTGGGACTTTCAAAAAACTCTAATTTCAGCAACGAAGACATCCACTACTACTAAACTAAAATTTCCAAGAACAATACAATATAGCGGTTCTTTTTATGGATTAATTAAAGCTGGGGCGTTTAAGAATTAGATGAAGAAAACATTTTGTTTTATTTTTTTATCCTTATTATATTTCATAAATAATTTATATTCTCAGAATATGAAAAGGTTTGTTTTACCCAAAGACACTTTTCAAATTACTGTAACTGATTCTAGTTTGCTTTATTTGGTAATAGAAAAAAAAAACAACAATATTTCTCCTAAAGTTTATTATAAAAATATTAAAAGCAAAGAAATATCGATTTTAAAATACAATCAAATCTATTCTGAAACAGAATTAACCAATTCGGGCATATTTGTTCTTTTTTATTCAGATGGAAATTTGAAGCAAATAAAATATCTAAAAAATGGAAATCCAGAAGGGGCGTTTTATGAATTTCATAAGAAGAATCGAATTTCTCATGCTGCCTTTTATGTTAACGGGGTTATGAATGGCACTGAATTATTCATTTATAAAAATGGAAATGTTTGGTTAGAAAATAATTATCAAAACGGTTGGTTCAATGGCCCAATAAGGAAATATTTTTATGGGAACGGAAAACTATTAGTTGAAAGTTATTTTGAAAAAGGAATAAAAAATGGCTTAGAAACAGATTATTTTAAATCTGGGAAAATTTCAATGCAAACCCCATATATAAATGGAAAGGCGGATGGAATTCAAAAAACCTATAGTAAGAGAGGTAAAGTTGTACGTTTAAATTACTTTGAACAAGGAAAATTAATGAAAACAGAGTTGAAGTAAAAACTTTATTTTACCACCAAATGCTGAAATTTAAAAAAGACGAGAAAATAATTAGTGTTTACTATACAAAGTAAATCGAGTAAATCAAAGTTGTAAAATAAGAGAGACTAAAATAAATATTGAGTTTATTAGGGAGTTTTAGAATACCTAAAACATGTATTATGTCTAATTTAGACTATTCATTTCAGTTAAACAAATTTTATCAAGAAATATTGCAAGGTATCAATAAAAAAGACTTTAGGCATTATAATATTAGAACGATTAGAAATTTTATAATTCATTTTGATAAATTAAAAGAAGAAGATAAAGCCGAAGTCTATGAACTTATCAATAGTTATTTAAACTTAATTAAAGGAACAAATTCAATTGAGATTCGTGAAAACACAGTTGAATTATATAATGATTTTGTTTATCCAATAGCACGAAAATATTATAGTTCACTAGGATTTGTTCCATATGCAAGAGGAGTTGTTTTTTATTATATGCTAATTATATTATTAGTTTTTTTATATTTTTTGGAAGTACCTTTTGTTTTTCACATAATAATTTTAATAGTTTTTATGATAATTCATAGTCGTACTTTGCAAAAGAAAATAAATAATAAAGTATTTGGTTTAAGGTATTAGGTGTTAAATATGGTAATAAAGCGCTAAGGTTTATATTGATATTAGTCTTGATTATATGGGTAATATTTTTTCTAATAATATAAGTTCTATTTATTTATTGTATTTATCTTTAATCCTTTATTATCAAATATTTCTTCTTTTGTCAGTATACCATTATTATAATACTCCCATTTGCCAATTTTAAAAGGTCGATACCATTTTTTTAGCATTTCCTGTTCAAGGACAGGATAATCTTCATATTGTCCTTTTTCAATTAACTCACCATATTGATTCCACTCTTGATAATTTCCCATTTAAAAAGAACAAATGCTATTACTTATTACCGCCATAGAAGATAGATTATGTATTCTGTCGGATAAATATAAACGAGGTGGAAGCTCTGCAAACACTACCAAAAAACTATACCGCTGGAATAAGTAAAAGCCAGCGGTATAAATGTTTGGGTAATTCGTTTACTGTGATGTGATTTTTTATTTGGTTTATTTAATGGTAAAATTGCTTAATCTTGTGGCGCATAAAAATAATTTATCTAATTTGGAAATGGAGGTAATGGAATTAGGATGAGAATAGAAATAAAAAGAGTCGACAACAAATTATTATTCATAAAAGACAATGAAATTATTTATTGGGGTGGTTTAATCCTAAAAGGTCTTAAAAATTTCAGGCAGTTGAATAAAAGTGATACACTTATTTCTGAAATCAAATTTAAATTTAGGTTCCCTTTTAAATTAATTTATAATATCTGTTTAACGCGTCAACAAAGACAAATTTCGCTTGTATATAAAAATATCTTTAAGCCTTGTTTTACCTGTAATGATAACCTAAACAATTATGAGTTAATTCCACACAAAGGATTGAAAACCTCTATATTTAAGAATGGAAAACAAATTGGTTATTACGAACACAAAAAAATTGAATATATGGGCAAAAATGTAATTTTTTTAATTATAGATAAGGAATTTGAACAAGATATTATTTTTTCCTTTATTTTAGCTATCGAAGGAGATTTTAAAAATGATTACTCAACAGTCTCGTTTGATATTGGCAATTTTGGTCCAGAAATCAAACCCTTTGATAATAATTGGCGCCCCTTGTGAATCTTTTAATGACTATGAAAAGTACTTGCTACTTCCTGAAACAGGCCTTTATACTTTAAAAATTCACTGTTCTTTTCATTGATTGCCATTGCCGTTAAGACATAAACTTTATTTCCTTTGTTAATCCAAGTTGTTAAACCGCCCAATTTTATTCCATTCACTTGAGTTAAATAGGATAATTGAAAGGCCGACAAACCATCAATTCTTATTTGCCCTTGGGCTACAGCCTTAAAGTAGGGTAATTTCTGTTGTAAAAGATTAAAGCTAAATTTCAAATAATCTTCAAAAGTCATATCTTCCTTCAATTCTTCTTTTGTGAAAGTGATATTGGGACAGAAAACAATTGAGTTATCACATCTTTTTTGACTTATTAATAATATTTGTGGAGCATTTCCATTTTCCGTTTTCCAGTTACTAGGAATTTTTATTTCTATTCTTTCATTTTCAATCGTATGGTTTAACAAAGAAAAATCTGATTTATCTAACTCAAATATTAAACTATCATTGTAATACTGTAAAACCTTCTTAATATTTTTGTTTCCATTATAATATTTCCAAACACCGTTTTTTAGACCCATTATCATCAATCCTTCTTCTTGAATTGTACCTTTCTCATCAAAGGATGAATATTTACCATGGTATTTCCCATCTTTAATAGTAGTGACTATTTTTTTATTTCCATTGCTATAGTGATCTATATAAACGGAATCACTTAAGTTTTTTTTAGTGCTTTCCAAATTTTCCTTTGTGTTTTGTTCATTTTGACATGCTACATAACAAAACAATATTAGAATAAAATATAATGGCTTCATTATTCTAATTCATTTATCGCTTAAACCCAGCTTTTATACTGACTTCTACTCCTAAAATTAAAGCAGCCCCAGCCCCAATATCTATTCCGTAAAAATCTTTTTGTTTCCCAATTTTAGGGTTTTTCATTTGTGGAGACTTCAATATCCCAGTAGCCTCAGCAGCTTGTTTAAAAACGTCATTTTGAACCTGATTTGCTTTTTTAGTCTTAAGCAGGGGAACAACAGCATAAACACCATAATCGACATTATCATTAAAACTTCCTTCGCCATGAGTTTTAAAAGTATGATTAACCTCAGCTCCTAAAATATCATAACCTGCCACTCCACCAGTAACTCCAATACTCTGTTTTACCTTAACACCGCTACCACTTCCAATATAATCGCCATTATAGGCATCTGGATTATCGCTACCTAATTCTGTAAGGTCCACCTTTCCTTGAAGAAGTTCATAGGAAACCAAATTCACATTTGCTTGTCCCTGTAGCACACCTGCATAACTTCCCTTCAGTCTTGCCTGTACTCCAACATCAATCTTTCCACCAACTTCAACAACAAAATCAGTATTGTGAATCCAATTACCCGCATCTTCAAAGAAACCTGCAATCTTATCGAATAGAGTAGTTTTAAATATTTTTGATACAACCCCAAGTTCTTTTATCTCACCTTTTTCATTTTGTTTTGCATAGCCTATATCAACAGAGTATCCATCTTTAGTTTTTACTATTTCGCCACCATTCTTTTTCTGATACTTTTCTGCTTTTTTCTTGGTGCGCTCTTCCCCATTTAAACCTAATGGGTCTGCGAAATAAATAGGATTGTTATTAAAACATGAATATGGCGATTGCCAATCAAAAGAAAAAGGGTCAATGTTCCACCTTTTTCCTAACCTTGAGTCATACTGCCAAAACTCTGCTGAATAAGAATTTCCATTTCCAGAAATTTCATTATCTTTCATTTGTCCACCAAATCCGTACTTATAACCATTGCTGGACAAGAAACCCCGCCCTGGCATTGGCGCACCAAACGGATAGTAATCTGATTTAGTTATTGATTTATTTTCAATTAAATACATTATCCTTCAAAATGCAAATACAATTATTTAACGCGAAAAATCATCACTCTTTCATTCATAATTACCCGTAAAATATTACTGGCAA
>CAIUEQ010000261.1 GCA_903898215.1 uncultured Bacteroidota bacterium
AAGAAGGAAGAGTTGAATTAGAAACATCAGAATTTGATATCGTAAAATTATTTCATGATCAGATCAACGTGATGAGGGATATAACAAAACCAAGACAGATCATTTTGTTTCATACTTCTTTGCAAAGTTGTATGGTAAAATTAGATAAAAAAATTACTAGAACCATTTTACAAAACCTACTTTCAAATGCCATAAAGTATTCGGGAGAAAATACTTCCATAGACGTAAAATTTAATGTCCATGAAAGTCAAATTATGCTTTCCGTTTCTGATAAAGGAATCGGAATTCCTGAAAATGAACAACAACATTTGTTTGAAAGATTTTACCGAGCAAAAAATGTAACAAATATACAAGGTACAGGAATTGGGCTCAATATCATTAAAAAGTATATTGAATTGATGAAGGGTGAAATTACTTTCAAAAGTGAACTGAATATAGGTTCCACATTTATTGTTGACATTCCATTAATTAATTTTTGAAATCTATACCTATGAAAACTATATTATTAATTGAAGACAATGCAGATCTAAGAGAAAACACAGCCGAGTTACTCGAAGAATCCAACTATAAAATTATTACTGCCGAGAATGGTAAAATTGGAATTGAGTTGGCAATTAATCATTTGCCCGATCTGATCATTTGTGATATCATGATGCCTGAATTAGATGGCTATGAAGTGTTGGAAATACTTAGCAAAAATCCTTTAACCGAAACTATTCCTTTTGTATTTTTAACAGCAAGATCTGAAAACTCAGACTTGCGTAAAGGGATGTCGCTAGGTGCTGACGATTATATTACAAAGCCGTTTAAAGAAGTTGAGTTGATCGAGGCAATCGAAACACGACTTAGAAAAAACGAAATGCTAAAAACTGTTTATCAGCAATCGGCAGAAGGTATTGAATCGTTTATTGAAAATGCCCAACAACTTGTGGAGTTAAATGGTCTTTCAAAAAATCGGACAATGCATTTGTTCAAGAAAAAATATTCTATTTACAATGAAGGAAGTTTTCCAAGAGGTATCTATTTTATACAAAAAGGAAAAGTAAAAACCTTCATCTCAAACGAAGACGGAAAAGACTACATCATCGGGCTATATAATGAAGGAGAATTTTTTGGATACCTTTCTTTACTTGAAGAAACTGTTTATCGTGAAACTTCTGAAACTTTAGAAGACAGTGAAATCTATTTTATTCCGAAAGAAGATTTTTTCACCTTGCTTGTTTCCAATCGCGAAGTGGCAAAACGATTTATTAAAATGCTCTCAAGCAATTTGGTAGAAATGGAAACCAGAATTTTAAAACTTGCATACAATTCAGTTAGAAAACGTGTGGCCGAATCGCTTGTTATGCTCGAAAAAACTTATAACAACTTAAATCAACAACCTTTTACAATTTCGATGAGTCGTGAAGATATTGCTAATATTGTTGGCACATCCACAGAAACAGTTATTCGTGCCCTCTCCGATTTTAAAGATGAAAATATTATCGCCATCAAAGGAAGAAATATCTCTATTATCAATTTGGAAAAATTACAAAAAATGAAAAACTAATATTCTTCAGTTGTATTTATGATGTTGGTCATATTTCAATATTCAAAGTCCGTTAGCTTTGTAGCTTGATTACAATGGATTATGTTTAAAGTATTGTTGCCAACTGACTTTTCAAATACCTCTCAAAACGCTATCGTTTATGCATTAGAAATGTTTAAAGGTTTTGAGGTTGATTTTGATTTGTTGCATGTAATATTTTATGAGGGTGAAGAAGCTAATGATTTAAAAGATCTCAAGAAAAATGCAACACACGAATTTGAATTGCTGAAAAACAAACTTGAAAAAAATAATATAGAAATTCCTAAACACTTTTCTTTTCATATTGAGCATGGAAATCACATCAGTCAAATGATTGACAACTATGCCAACGACCATAAAAAAGACTTACTGATAATTGGAGCAACTGGTGAAATCTTTTCAAATCATCACCTATTAAGCGAACGAACAATTGAATTAATTTCGGTTACAAAAATTCCGGTTCTATCGATCCCAAATAATACTTCCTATAAAAAAATCAACGACATCATTTATGCCACAGATTTATCTGATATAGATTTTGAAGCACGTGAGTTAATTGCGTTTGCTAAGTTGTTTGATGCATTTGTACACTTTGTACATGTATTCCCTGAAATGCTTGGCACCACAAGGTTTAACCCCGATCATATCACAAACGATCTGATCAAAAAATTCAAATATCCCAACATCACTTTTGATGCCATCATGAATAATGAAGTAGAAAAATCGTTAGTGGATTTTATTAAAGAAAAGAAACCTGCTATCGTTGCAGTGTTCACTCATAAACGAAATATTATTGAGCAACTATTTTATAATAGTGTTTCAAAAGAAGTTTCAATAAAAATTGATATCCCGATTTTTACTTTTAAGAAAAACACTGAATTTTAAAATTCGTATTCGAGTTTGTGATTTAACAATGTAGTTAACCAATAACTACTATTTATTTTATAGATCTTCTTATAAGATAAAATCAGTTCTGCTAATGCTCAGCTTTCATTAACGAATCATCATCAACAGCATCAATTTGTGCTTTGATGGCCTTTTCAAGTGAGTCCATTGCCACCTGATCTTTTGCAACCTGAGTTTCTACAGCTTTCTTCTCCTGCTCTTCTACTTTTTTATTTCCATCACCACATGCAAAAAATGTTGCAACAAAAATTGCCGATGCTAAAATTAAAATATGTTTTTTCATAACAGTTGATTTTCTAAAAATATTTTTTTCGATTTTATCTAAGAACAAAGTTTTCACCAAGATAAACTTTTCTAACAATTTCGTCATCGGCAAGTTCTTGTGCTGTTCCTGCCTTTAAAATTTTTCCTTCAAATAATAAATATGCACGGTCAACAATAGAAAGAGTTTCATGCACATTGTGATCGGTAATAAGAATACCGATATTTTTATTTTTTAACTTCGCCACTATCTGCTGAATATCATCTACCGCAATAGGATCGATACCTGCAAAGGGCTCATCCAATAAAATAAATTTTGGATTTACAGCAAGTGCACGGGCAATTTCACATCTGCGTCTTTCTCCTCCACTCAACACATTTCCCAAACTTTTACGTACCCGATTCAAGCCAAACTCTTCCATCAATATTTCTAACTTTTCCTTCTGCTCCTGTTTTGTCATTTTTGTCATTTCCAAAACTGCTTTCACATTATCCTCTACACTTAATGTTCTGAAAATTGATGCTTCTTGTGGCAAATATCCTAACCCTTTTTGAGCACGTTTATACATTGGCAAATCAGTCAACTCCTCATCATCTAACAATACTCTTCCTCCATCGGGTTTTACTAAACCTACGGTCATATAAAAAGTGGTAGTTTTTCCGGCACCGTTAGGACCAAGCAAACCAACACATTCACCTTGATTAACCTCAATGGTAACGTTGTCGACAACAGTTCTTTTTTTGTAACGCTTAACTAAATTTTCTGATCGTAAAATCATTTTATTTTGTCTGTTAGCTATTGGCTATTATCCTCTGGCTGCTAAAATCTAGCGGCTAAGAGATATTTTTTAATATGCTCTTGCTGTATTTCCTTCTATATAATTGATAAAAGCATTATTCACTACTTTGTTTCCTCCCGGTGTTGGATAATTTCCACTAAAATACCAATCTCCGGTATGGTTCGGACAAGCAATATGCAAATTATCGATACTTTGATAAATCACATCAACCTCGGCATTGATATCTTGAGGAGAAACTATCTGTGCAATTTTTTTGCTGATCTCATCATCTGAAAACAACCCATATAATTCCTTCAAATAATTCACCATTTCCTCTTTAGGAATATTTTGTTGTGCCTTACATTTTTGATAAACTTCATCCAGTAAATGTTCTTTCTTTTGTTCTTTTACCAATGCTATCATTGCCTGAAAAGCAACAAAATCTTTTAGCCTGCTCATATCAATTCCATAACAATCAGGATATCGAATTTGAGGTGCTGAAGAAACGATGATGATTTTTTTAGGATTTAAACGATCCAAAATTCTTAAGATACTTAACTTTAAAGTTGTTCCACGCACAATTGAATCGTCCATCACAATCAACGTATCTTGATGATTGTTGATGATTCCGTAAGTTACATCATAAACGTGTGCCACCATATCTTCACGATGGCTATCATCGGTGATGAACGTTCGGAGTTTCGCATCTTTTACAGCTAACCTTTCTCTTCGAGGATGCACTGCAAGAATGTCTTTTAGTTTTGTCTGATCAATTTTATCACCGAGCTTTTTTATCTCTGCCAACTTCCAACCATCCAATAAATTATTGATACCGTCAATCAATCCGTAAAAAGCAGTGTTCGCAGTATTTGGGATATAAGAAAAAACAGTGTTTTTAAAATCGTTGTTTACGCTTTGCATGATCTTTTGCGCTAAAAGATAACCAAGCATTTTACGCTCTTTATAAATATCTAAATCGTTTCCACGAGAAAAATATATTCGCTCAAATGAACAAGAAGTTTTTTCGGATGGAGGAATAATATTTATCTCCTCAATTTTTCCATCTTGTCGGATGATGAGTGCATTTCCTGCACCCAACTCTTTAATATCATTGATGCTCACATTAAAGCCTGTTTGTATCGCAGGACGCTCGCTTGTAACAACGGCAACTTCATCATCACTATAATAAAAACATGGACGAATTCCATTTGGATCACGAACCACAAATGCATCACCATGACCAATCATTCCGGCCATCACATAACCGCCATCAGTGTCACGCAAGGCACGTTTTAAAATATTTTCGATATTGATATTTTGGGAAATGAGGGCTGAAATTTCTTTATTTCCGTTTCCTTCCAATTTGAATTTTGTGAAATTCCGTTGATTTTCCTCGTCCAAAAAATGTCCGATCTTTTCAAGTAAGGTAACGGTATCAGCTTTTTCACGAGGGTGCTGACCAAGCTCTACCAACACATCAAACAATTCATCCACATTGGTGAGATTGAAATTTCCTGCTATCATCAGGTTTCTACTCATCCAATTATTTTCTCTCAGGAATGGATGGCAAAGATCTTTGCTGTTGCCACCATGAGTTCCATAACGCAAATGGCCAAGTAACAACTCTCCAACAAAAGGGGAAGTGGCTTTTAAGTAGCCTGCATCTTTTAGCTGTTCTTTATTTCCTGATTTAGAAATTTTGCTGTTTACTTTTTCAAATATTTCGGAGATGGCATCACTTCCATTTGCACGCTGACGGAAAATATATTGCTCTCCAGGCTCAGGGTCAAGTTTGATTACACCCACACCCGCACCATCCTGGCCGCGATTGTGTTGTTTCTCCATCAACAAATACAATTTTTTTAGTCCGTAAAGGGCAGAGCCGTATTTCTTTTCATAGAAACTAAGGGGCTTTAATAGGCGGATAAATGCTATCCCACACTCGTGTTTTATTGGATCACTCATAATAGTAATGAGCTGGCGAATTTAGCATTTTATAACAGAGCACGAAATCGTTATTTTTTTGACTCGGCAATTGCCATATCCAATATTTTTAAAAAAGCCTCGGCATCCTTATATCCAGCGTCAATAAAAACTGATTTTTTATTGGTAAAAATATAATATACCGTTGGATAACCTGTTGATTCTCCCCTAGAAAGCTGAGCATATAATTGCTGAGGAGATAAAGTTTGGTCATCCATTTTATACATCACATTTTTTATTTCAGGATTAAATTTTACAGGAATAAAATATTGATTAATTTTTTTTATGACTTCGGGATTTGTATAAGTATCGCGGTCCATGCGTTTGCACCACCCGCACCAATCGGTGTATGCATCAACTAGCAATATCTTTTTTGAAACTACAGCTTTTTCATAGCCTTCGTCCCAACCAAGCCATACTAATTTTTCTTCGTGTGGTTTTGAAAATGAACAGAGTGAAAGGATAAAAACAAAAATGGATAATTTTATAACATGCATATTAATTTTTTTGAGACCCAAATTACAACAATCATTCCTGAATTTCAAAATCGGTACTCATGCAAAATATTAATGCTTAATAAATTTGAAGGATAAATTTTTTGCTAACTTTTAACGCATGACCATAAACTATTTGCACTTTAGTGTTGTATTAAAAAAGTCGAAGTCCTTATAGATATCACCTTCTTTCGAATTTATTTCTTCAGCATATTTGTCTTTTAATAACTTTAACCACTTACAACCTTCCTCTTGAATTTCATTTTGGGTTAAACTAAAATACATCTTGTCTTTAATCATCATGGTATAGGACCAAACTATCCGTTTATATAAATATCCATATTCATGATCTGCAAATTCTAAGGCTTTTTTATAATTGTTGATACCTTTAAGATAGTCTCTTACTTTGTATTCTGAAAAAGAATAATAATTCCCTAACCCCCAATATGCAGCCATTTTTAAACGATCTTCTTTTGCATTATCGATCACATAGTTGAAATCCTCAATCGCTTTTTTGTCATCACCTAAATTAAGATAAACACTTGCTCTTTGTAAATAATTATCCAGTGCTTTATTCATGGCTAATGCTTTATTAATATCTTCCAAAGCTCCTTGATAATCGTGAAAACCAACTCTGGCTCTAGATCGCAAATCGTAATATGAATAATCACAGGAAGGTACATGAGCTATAACAAAATCCAGATCACGTTTAGAGTCTTCAAATCGTAACGAATAATATTGTGCAATAGCCCTTCCATAATAAGCATCAATGCTGTTCGGATTAATATTTATTGCATTGGTATATTCAATGATTGCTTCAGAGAATCTTGATGATTTACTTAAAAAATCCCCTTTAGTAATATAGGTCTGACATTGCGTATTTTTAATTTTACCTTTTGCAATATTCTGACAAAAAGCTGTTGTAGAAATGAAAACAACAAAAACAATTTGAATGAATTTTTTCATGATTAAAAAAATAAAATACCGACTCAAAGGACTTGAATTAGTTTGATTTTGATATTGATGCATATCACTGATTGCAATGATATTTGATACGTAAATTTTATATTTAAAATTTTGAAGAGAATTGTTTGAGTATGTTTAAATGATGTTTGCTGACGGGTTAGAATGATTCTGTTAAAATAAATAAAACCTTCTTTTTATATTGAGGTTTATAGTTAAAATATTCTATGGAAAATTGCGTTATAAATCTGCATTTTTCTGCGAAATATTTTCGTAAATTCGCCCATTACCCATGCAGAACAATTATCATTTACTTTTACAAAAGCTCGATGAGTTTATTCGGAAATACTACAAGAATCAACTCATTCGGGGTGCAATATATTTTACTGCCGCAACACTGATCAGTTTTTTATTGGTGGTAGTGATGGAATATTTTGGACGCTATAACTCTGCTGTGAGAGGTTTGCTGATTTATTCTTTTGCCGTATTTGCAGTTTTTTGCTTGATACGATTTGTGATTATTCCCCTCACCAAATTATACCGCATTGGTAAAACAATCGATTATACTTATGCATCTACAATCATTGGAAAACATTTTCCGGAAGTAAAAGATAAATTGATCAATACCTTACAGCTAAAAAATGATGCTGATAAAATTACTGACGCTTCTTTGATTTATGCTGCCATCAATCAAAAAACAGAGCAACTAAAACCCATTCCTTTTAATTCGGCAATCGATCTAAATAAAAATATTAAATACGTAAAATATGCACTTGTTCCGATACTGTTGTATGCTTTAATTTATATTGTTTCACCAGGTATGATAACAGACAGTTCAGAGAGATTGTTAAAATACAATACCGCTTTTAAAGTAAAATCTCCTTTCGATCTTTTAATTGAAAACAAAGATTTACAAGCACAACAATTTTCGGATTTTGAATTAAAAGTAACCATTTCCGGAAAAGAAATTCCTGAAGAAGTGAATGTGATAATAAACGGCAACACTTATAAAATGGAGAAAAAAGACAAACTGCATTTCACTTATGTAATCAGTAATCTTCAAAAATCTGTTTCATTTCAACTTCATGCCGATGCGTTTGTCAGCGATGATTATAAAATTGAAGTTATCGCAAAACCACTTATCATCAATTATCAAGTTTTGTTTGAATACCCTTCATATATTAACAAAAAAAATGAAACCGTAAATAATCCGGGTGACTTTTCAATTCCTGCAGGAACAATTGTTAAATGGAAATTCATCACACAACAAACTGACGAAATTATATTGGGTTTTGGTGGTCCGGAAATGATGGCTGAACAAAAAGAAAAAAACTTGTTTACGTATTTAAAAAAGTTTTTTGTATCCGGAAATTATTATATCAAAAACCATAATGCAAAAGTTCAATCGAATGATTCGATGTTATATGCTATCAATGTTATTCCTGACGCATTTCCTGCAATTTCTGTTGAAGATAAAACAGATTCACTTAGCGGGAAACAGGTTTATTTTATTGGTGATGCCAGCGATGATTATGGTTTAACAAAACTCACTTTCAATTATCGTTTTATCAAATCCGAACAAAAAGAAAAAGTGCAACAAGGTGTTCAATCAAAATTATTACCTCTTGATAAAAAGGATAAATCATTTCGATTTTATCATCAATTTAATTTAGATGAAATTAATATTGAACCTGCTGATGAGGTGGAATATTATTTTGAAGTTTGGGATAACGATGGTGTGCATGCACCAAAATCATCACGCTCTAAAACAATGTTGTTTAAAGCTCCATCTATCAAAGAACTTGAAGCATCAACTGAAACAGGAAATTCGGCAATGAAAGAGAAAATGCAAGAGGCTGTAAAAGAAGCGCAGAAGTTGCAAAAGGAAATGAAAGACCTTAACCGCAAGATGCTCGAAAAACGTGAACTCACTTGGGAAGAAAAAAAGAAATTGGATGAACTACTCGAACGTCAGCGTGAATTGAATAAAAAGATTGACGAGATAAAAAAAGAAAATCAGCGCAACAATGAAAAGGAAGCTGAATACAAAAAACAAAATGAGCAGATCCTCGAAAAACAAAAAGAAATTGAAAAAATGTTTAACGAGGTGATGAATGACGACATGAAAAAAATGATCAAAGAATTGGAGCAGATGATGAAGCAACAAAACAAAGATCAGATCAAACAGGAGATGGATAAAATGCAGTTGAACAATAAAGATGTGGAGAAAGAATTAGATCGTATGCTTGAGCATTTTAAACAACTTGAAGTTGAAAAAAATATGAAGACGCTTTAAACAAACTTGATAAAATTGAAGAGAAACAGGAACAGCTTTCAAAAAAATCTGAAGACCTTTCTGCCGATAAAAAATTATCGAATGACGAAAAGAAAAAAACTAACGAGGAAATAAAAAAAGAACAGGAAGAACTTAAAAAACAATTTGATGAGTTGCAAAAAGAATTGAAAGATGTTGAACAAAAAAACAAAGAATTAGAAACACCAAAAGAGCTGGAGAACACCGACAAAGAAGAGAAAGACATTGAGCAAGATATGAAAGAAGGTGAAGAGCAATTGGGAAAAAGCGACAGTAAAAAAGCTTCTCAAAAGCAAAAAGAGGCTGCTCAAAAAATGAAAGAGATGAGTGAGAAAATGAAGAAGGGAATGAAAGATGAAGAAGAAAAAGAATTGGATCTGGACATTGATGCTTTGAGGGAAATATTGGAAAATACTGTTCAACTTTCAAAAGATCAGGAAGCATTAATGGATA
>CAIUEQ010000262.1 GCA_903898215.1 uncultured Bacteroidota bacterium
AATATTTGAAGTCGGGATTTGGAAAGTTGTTCTTAAAAAATTTGGTCCTATAGCTCAGTTGGATAGAGCAACGGTTTTCTAAACCGTAGGCCCTTGGTTCGAGTCCAAGTGGGACTACAAACGGGAATTTGATTGAAAAATCATTTCCCGTTTTTTTTACGTTTTTTTTCAAAACTAAAAACTGATAAAGTGGTTTTACTTTTTGTCAAAGTGATAGTTTAGTAATTGAACAATCAGGTTTGATTTTTAATTATTTAAAATATTAATCAATTGGGTATTTATAAAAGTATAATTTTCATTTTTCTGTTTCACTCTTTTTACGCAATGTCTCAGGATAATTATGAGATTCAGGTATATGGTTCTCAAACTATGGAGAAAGGGAAAACAATGTTTGAGCTGCACAGCAATTATACATTAAATGGTAATAAGGAATTTATCGATGGTGTTATTCCATCACATCACGCTTTTCACGAAACCATAGAAATTACCCATGGTATTAATTCATATTTCGAAATCGGATTTTATTTTTTCAATGCAATAACTCCTTCAGCAGGATTTGAATTTGCAGGCACACATATTCGTCCTCGTATTCGTATACCTGACAAATGGAAGTGGCCTGTGGGGGTGAGTTTATCAACAGAGTTTGGTTATATGAATCGTTCGTATTCACCCGATAACTGGGCAATTGAAATTCGTCCGATTATTGATAAAACTTTTTTTGATAAGTTATATTTATGTTTTAATCCAACTATCGAAAAATCATTCAAGGGGTTGAATGAAAATGTTGGCTTTGCTTTCTCTCCAAATTTTAAAATGAGCTACCATGTTACCAAAATATTTATTCCCGGTATTGAATATTATGGTTCATTGGGTCCATTAAGTGGTTTCGATGTCCTTCAAAAACAAGAGCAACAAATTGTTCCGTGTTTAGATTTGGATGTTTCGCCAGATTGGGAATTGAATTTTGGAGCAATTTTCGGAGTAACAGAAGCCTCCGACAAATTCATTTTTAAAATGATTGTTGGTAGAAAATTTTAAGAAAAGTAAATTAATATCTTGGTCGCGTTCTGTGTTCTCCCCAAACTAAATTACAGCCAAAACGCAGATATACGGTTCGTGTATTTGAAGGGATAAAGTAAAGCAAAATATCATCTTGCATGGCATAAATTTGAAAAGCTCCCCACTTGATTGATGTGCCCAAACCAATATTTGAATAGGAACTATTATAGTAGCTGTAGTTTGTTGTGATTCTCCAATTTGTTCCAACTTTACGAGTGTAACTGAATGAATAAGATGGAAAAAAATTATTAATAAAATATTGCATTTGGAATAATAAACCTATTCTGTCACGCAGCGTTAAATCATAATCAGCACCAATCATAAAACGAGATGGGAGGGCAGTAGTATAGGAGTTTTTTCCTGTTGTTGTTTTGATAAGATTTTGCAAACTGTCGAGATATTGTTGTCTAGTTGTACTATCCTTAACCTGCAAAAAACTGAAACCCGGAAATGCAATATTGATATTATTCAAATCATAATTATACGGTTTGTTTTTCCAGTTAATAAATCCAATGTCGATTGCCGAGGCCGAAATTTTTAAGCGTGGGGAAACGTTGTATGTCGCTCCCAAATCAATCGACCAACCTAAATTATCAAAAGGTTTAATATTATTTTGAGAAAAAACAGTATCAATATTTTTTTTGCCGTCAATCGAATCTTGAAAAAATGGAAGCCCTGATGAATTGATCCTGCCACCTAAAGTTACTGTTGTTTCGTCATATGATGATGTTGCAGTATGATAACGTATATCAACATTACTGGTTGAAATATTTGCGATACCATTCAATAATTTAATTCGACCTCCTACAGTAAACCTTTCAAATTCTCGGGCAACGCTAATTCCTGTTTCGATATAAGATGTGCTTTGAATATTTGTGGCATTGAAATTTATATCCTGACCAGCATATTGCAAATTTCCTTGTGCTAAAAATCCGATGAAATTTTTTGATAATACTGTTTCCGAATTAGTTCTTACCGAACTGTGAAATCCAATTTGATATCTACCGAATTGTTTTCTGATGTGAAATAAATCTGATTGTGAATACATTTTCACACCAACAGTATTTGCGTTTACATCGTTATAAAAGTTTGAAATGTTAAAGTACCCATCGCTTACATTTTTGTTGATATTTCCTAAATTAAATCCATTAAGCTGAACCGCAACTGCGTTTGAAAACCCCGGTATTCCTATAGAAAGGTCGTATGTTGAAAATGTAGCAGGGTTAAGGTATGAAGATTGAAATAATTCCCCCATCGAAAAAAGGGTGATATCTCCTTGAGCTTTTGAAGCAAGAATACTAAGTGAAAAATAAAGAGTGATGATAATTTTCTTCAATATTGTTTTTGCTTAAAATGTCTTTTTATAATTCCCTTTTGCTTCAATTCCGAGTTTAAAATCCAAACCTTGATCTGAATATATTTTTACGAAAGGAAAAGCTCCATTATAATCTGAAGTTCGTGCTGTTGAGACAAGGACAGTTCTATTAGTTGTTTTTCTAAGCCTGTTATATTTTGTTTCTAGCATGATGGTTTCGTTAGTAACCACTGAATGCTGTAACAACTTTCCATTTGCATCAACAATAGCTCCTGGGATATAAATTGGACGATCATACAAACTATCAACTATATAAAAACTGTCAACACCAAGAATGGTTGAATCTTTTGCAAAAAATAATTGAACAGAATTTGAAATAGGGAAAGCATTTTGATACCATCCAGTAAATTTCAACTTCTCAATCGTAACACCTTCAGGAGTGGTAGGCCAATTAATCGTGTCGACACTTCGCAACTGATAGCTGTATACTTTTAATTCAAGAGGCATTTCAGTAGTTGCATTGGAGTTGAAAATATTACTATTGTTACCTAATAGGAAATTATTTTGTGTAACATCTTCATTATAATTTGCAATAAAATTTATATCATACTGAACTCTTTGGGGAGCGTGGCTAAAAATTGAATCAATATTTGAATTAGTTTTATCAATTAGAAATGTGCTA
>CAIUEQ010000263.1 GCA_903898215.1 uncultured Bacteroidota bacterium
AATAAAATAATTCTAATAAATAAGAACATGAAAAATGTAATTAAAATTTATCTCCACGGAGAAAACGAAAAAGAACCGAAACTTGTTGAAATATCGGAAGACTCAACTTTAAAAGAATTGTTATTAAAATATCAGGAAGCATTTGGAATTACTGATATTGAGATAGACAATTTTAATCTTTTTATTGACCAGGATGAAGCTAAAAACAATGAGCATCATCACAAAAAAGTTGATATTAAGAAACATTCACATGTCCATTGTCATCGTTGTGAAAAAGTAAATGTTTTTATCGATTATAATGGTAAAGGTCTTACTTTTACTACTAAGCCTTCAGAAACAGGAGTAGCATTAGTAAAAAATGCTGCAAAGCAATTTGACATTAGCGAGGGCGATGCGGTTGATTTAATTCTGAAAACTTCAAGTGGTGAAATTATTCAGAAAACTGACCGAATAGGCTCATTTGTTTCTTATCCAAATTGTGAAATTAAATTGCATTTAATTCACGATAAACGAATTCAAGGATAAAATGAGCGCTGATTTATTGCTATTTAATAAACATGTTGAAGAAGCATCGTTTCAAATGGGAGTAGATGATGGTATGTGGGGGATTGCGGATGAAAATCCGCAACCTCTTACAATACCAATCGTTCTTATTTGGATCCTGACTAATTTCGGATCAAGTATTGCTGAAAGAGTTTATTTTCGTTTTGATATTAGTGGATACCCATCACAGGCACCTACAGCTTGCCCTTGGGATATTACTACAAATCAAAGACTACAAAATGATTTATGGCCGAAAGGCAATGAAAATATTAATTCTGTATTTAACCCCAATTGGAATAATGGTACATCATTATATTGTCCCTGTGACAGAATGGCAATTCACGGACATGTACAATGGCAAAACGATTATCCAGAATGGTGGTGGAGGTCTGATTTTAAAATTGATAAGTATTTAAACTTCATTCATAAACTTTTAAATAATGTTACAAAATAAAAGACAAATATCAAAAATTCTCTGGACACAACTTATTAAAGAGTTATGCCTTAGAGGCGAAGGTGAAAGGGAAACAGGAGCTTTTCTATTAGGAAAAAATGACTCAAACATTATAACACAATTTATATGTTACAATGATTTAGATTCAGAAGCTTTTGATTCTGGTATAATAATTTTCAAAAGTGATGGCTATATTCCCTTATGGAAATACTGTAATGAAAATAGCTTAAAAGTTTTGGCGGATGTACATACCCACCCGGGTCGTTGGACTGGACAAAGTTCGCCTGATAAACAACATCCAATGATTTCTCAAAGAGGGCATGTTGCTTTAATAGTCCCATGCTACGCAACAAGACCACAAACTTCTATCAGAGGTGTCGGAGTTTATGAGTATTTAGGAGACAAAATTTGGAAAACAATAAGAAATAAATCAAAAACAATTCAAATAATTAAATAAATGGAAAATGAAATAACAGAAGACAATTTTAATAGACTTTCCGCTGCCATAATGACAAAATATAAATGTTCGAATTCTGAAGCAATGGATAAGTTATTAAATTTTAAATTAAATTTAGTGTGTAGTGAAGAAATAAAAGAATCACTTCCGCTACAAGCAGCATTATTAACAGCAGTTAATTCTGGAAAAAGAGCTTTTCTTGGAGGAGTTACTGTAGTTCTCCCAAACGATGTAGATTGTCTTTTGCCTTGGCCAAGTGGTAAAAAGCTAAACGAGATTGTATTAGAATTATCTGGCAATATTGATTCAGTCCCAAATGAAGATGCATTCACAATTACTTTCGGATTACCATCCAAAGATGATAATACGTTACAAGTAATATGCAACAGTTGGCAGGGTGGTATATTAGTTAATGGAGATAATGCAATAGAATTACCTAAATCGAATCAATTACCTTTAGCTGGTATTGCGGCAGGTGCTTTGGGAATTGGACTTGCATTTTTAAAATTTTCAGGAATCAGTATTTCTGCTTGCGATAGCTCAAAAGGAATTTCGTTGTGGCGACCTGATTTGAATTGGCTACATTCAGATGCACAAGGTCCAATAATAAAAGATCTTCCTAAAAAATATTGGATTCTTGGGTTAGGTCATTTGGGTCAGGCGTATTTATGGAACATTGGATTGTTGAAATACAAAAATTCATCTGATGTTTCCATTGTCCTTCAAGACTTCGATAAAATAACTGAAGCTAATTATAGTGCAGGCTTATTGTGTGAACATAATAATGAGAAACAATTCAAAACGAGGGTAGCGTCAAAATGGCTTGAAGAAAGAGGATTTAATACATTAATAACAGAAAGAAAATACAATGAGAATACAATTCGAATTGAGGAAGAGCCCTTCATTGCATTATGTGGTTTTGATTCGGCATCTGCAAGACTGCATTTAGATAATACAGGATTTGATTTAATTGTTGAAGCTGGGTTGGGAGGGAATCTTAACGAATTTGATAGTATTCATCTTCATACGTTTCCAAATTCTTTTAAGTTGCCTAAGGATATTTGGGCAACTGTTGAATCTGAAAATGAAATAAATTCAGAAGTGCAAAAACAATTTGATCACTTAGAAAAAAACGGTTGTGGCATTATAGCCAAAACACTTGCAAGTAAAGCAATCTCATCTTCTTTTGTGGGTGCATTTGCAGGTTCTTTAGTTATTGCAGAATTATTAAGGGCTTTGAATGGTGGAAATAGGTACGATATTATTTCTATCCATTTAAGAAATATGGAATTTAATGAAGCTGTTCTGAATAAGAAAAAGAATTATGATGTAGAATTAAGTAGAAATGGTTTTGTTTCTATTTAATTTTTTGACCGTTGAACCTCCACAATACGAAAGATTGGCGTTAATAAATAATTTATAAAAACATGAAAGGTTCAGTACAAATATGTAAAGCTGATGTTTGCCTAAAAGCAGACGGTGATTTTGCGAAATCACTTCTATTTATTTTTGTAGTTGCTTTATTACTTAAAGTATTAAGTAAATTTTAACACAATGAAAAGAAAAAGAACTTCAAAATATGAAGTTCTTTTGTTGACAGTTATTCATAATTTCCTGTCAGCACTTCCATTTTTCTTTTCTTCTTAATATTAGGCATAGAAGACAAACACAACTGTTTATCAAACTCCTTGGTGAACCATTTTTCTTTTTTAATGTATTGTTTCAATATTTCAGAGGGAAAGGAACTAAGTAGAAATTTTCCTTTAATTTTAGCAAGGGTTTCAAGCAGTTTTTCAAAATCTTCTTTTGTATATCCCTTGTAATGCCCCATATTACTATTAAAATAGGGAGGATCTATATAAAAGAAGGTTTCCTTACTATCTGTTAAACGGATGACCTCTAAAGCATCCCTGCACTCTATCTGTGTTTGTTCAAGTCTTTTTGCATATTCTTTGGTAAAGTGTTCTCTTTTGTTTTTTAGTTGTCTGGCAGAGGCATTTTCTTTAAAATCACATTTCCATGTACTGCCAAGTATCGCACCAAAACTTTGATTGGCTGATGTCCAGATGGCCCATGCACGTTTAATTTCATCAAACATTTGCGGATAGTTCAAAACTATATTTGCTACACGATGCTGTTCCCTGCTGTGCAATGTATGCTGTATTTCTTTGTTTAATGCACTGTATTTTGTTTTTACGACTTTATAGAAATTAATCAGTTCACCATTCGTGTCATTGATCACTTCCACATTTGAAGGTTCTTTGGCAAAGTATATGGCTCCGCCACCGAAGAATGGTTCACAGTATAGGTTGTGTTTGGGAATTAATGGAACGATGAGTTTGGAAAGCATTTGTTTACCACCATAATAGGTTAAGGGAGGTTTCATATTCTTTTCAGTAATTCATATAATTTACTCCAGAATACATAAGGAACTTCAGTGGTGAAATTGGGACGGAGTGATTCATAGACTCCTATTAGGTATTTCTCTTTGTATCCTTCAATATCTTTATGTGTTGCTATCATTCGCATTCCGTTATGTTCTTTTAATGCTTCTTTCTTCTTTTCAACAATATACGCCTTTACCATTTTATCGTTAACAAATTCAGGTAATGATGTAAGTCCGGATTCCTTTTTCCAGAGAGAATTGGGAAGGTTAAAAGATTCCTCAAGCGATACAAATGTTGCATTAGGGGAAATTGACTTCCAGAGTTATAATGCTGTATTATAAACTAAATCAAACAATTCTCGAGAGGTTCCAAATGTTGCAAATATATATTTAAGGATTGTTGTACTACCAGCTAACATTTCAATCCAATGGTCTATTTATTTAATGGGTCCCTTTGAGGCTATCTATATTAAATAATCATCTGTTAATCCAGCATCTCTTTTTTTACTTTTTATTATTAATTTGGCTAGTCTTTAGCGGATTTCTGCGACAAGGTCTGCATATTTTTCTGTCTTGGCTTATTTAGCTGCTGAAACTTTAGCCACCGGCGAC
>CAIUEQ010000264.1 GCA_903898215.1 uncultured Bacteroidota bacterium
ACCACAAGGTTCGCTAAGTTTACGCAAATTACGCTAAGAAAATAATTCAAACTTTGCGCTCATTGATTGTTTCTCTTGAGTCATTGCGGTAAAAAGTCTCAGTATATTTCTCGCTGATTTACGCTGAAAAATTCTGCGCGACTCTGCGAAATCTGCGAGAACATTTTTATCCTCCAATTGCAATCATACTTCTGTTTTCTGAATGATCAAACAATTCTTGTCCTCCCCATTTTTGATGTTTGCCTTCAATGGAAGAAACGATAAGAGGAATAATATCTTCTCCATTTCTAAGTGGAGTGAGCAAATCAATTTCTCCTTTTGAGAACAAACAATTTTTTAACTTTCCATCAGCTGTTAAACGAATACGATTGCAATCACTGCAAAACGGTTCGCTCATGGTATTGATAAAAGCAAACGTTCCTTCATGACCCAGCACTTTAAATTTTTTGGCAGTATCATGTTTTTCATTTTCGAGAGCAACAATTTCAAAATAATGTGACGCATGGTCAAACATTTCTTTAAAAGAGATCAGTTTATTTTTATTCCATTCATTCCCTTGAAATGGCATGAATTCTATGAATCTCACATGCAAAGGAAAATCACGAGTGAGTTGAATAAAATCTGTAAGCTCATCATCATTTACACCTTTCATTGCCACAACATTTAACTTCACATGAAAATTATTTTGCAAAAGCAGGTGCATATTCGACAGCACTTTATGAAAATAATTCCGTTTAGTGATTGCTTCAAATCTATCGGGCATCAAAGTATCTAAACTTAAATTCACCGAATGCAGATTTGCTTTTTTAAACACATCAATAAATTGATGAACTAAAATCCCGTTGGTGGTAATCGTAAGTTTTATAGGATTGTCATTCAACTCCAATGATGAATATTTTGAGAGCAATTCAAAAATATGTTTTGCATCTTTTCGAACTAATGGCTCGCCACCTGTTAAGCGAATTTTATTTATTCCCAGATCAATAAATATTTTTGCGATGCGATCAATTTCATCTGCCGACATATAATGTTTAGGGAGCGAGGCAGGAAAAATATAATCTTCGGGCATGCAATATTTGCAACGCAAGTTGCAGGATTCCGTTAATGAAATTCTGAGGTAATCGTGCACACGCCCAAACTTGTCAATCAGCATAAGTTTTTAGTAAAGTTTCGAAGATAAATTTATTCAACAAAAAACCCGAACCATTTTCGATAGTTATCGCAATGATTCGGGTTTGGAATTAATGTATGTAAAAATTACTGAAACAAATTATATCTCACACCTGCAGCAACCGAATAGTGAAAAGGTATTGGATTATCTCCACTTGTACCTGAGCGACTGTTATACGAGTTATTAGCAGCAAACCCGATTTTTGCTTCAGCAAAGAAATTCATTTTATCCATCAATTGAATATTTGTTCCTAATCCTAAATCAATAATCCAACCTGTATAAGTTTCATCGGCTTCTTTCTGTAAACTATATCTTGTGTCGTATGCACCGTATGTACTCGATACACTTGCCATAGTAAGACCCACACCTGCCAATCCATAAATTCCGAAAGATTCTTCTGTCTCTCCAACGAAGTAACGGTGGTAGTTAAGGCAAATATTATTGATGCTCACTTTTCTGTCTCTGCTAACAGTAATCTGAGAAGGAGTTATCAAACTTGTATTTGAGTTTGCATATGCAGTAAGTGATTGGGTCATTGGCAAATGATAATTATAAGAAACTGCTATTGAACTTTTATCATCTAAAATATAGTTTCCTCTGATATTAACAACCAAAGTGCTTCCAACAGATGCGTAACCATAATAACCTAATCCGCCACCTAAGCTTAATTTTTCTTTGTCGAATTGAGCATACGAATTGTTGAAACTGAATAAGCCGAGAACAGCTAAAATTGAAATCTTAATTACTTTTTTCATTTGTTTAAGTTTAGTTTGAGTAAATATTTTTTTGTAATTATATTGATTTTTATAAAAAAAAAAAAATGACACAAACAAAAAGGCTCCTACACGAAGTGCAGAAGCCTTTTTTAAAATTGATAATTAATATTAATAATCCATTCCACCCATACCACCCATGCCACCTGGCATTGAAGGCATACCTGGTTTGTCTTCTTTATCTTCTGCCAAAATACATTCGGTAGTTAAAATCATACTTGCAACAGAAGCTGCATTTTGCAATGCAACACGCGCAACTTTAGTAGGATCGATAACACCTGCTGCGATAAGGTTTTCATAAATTTCAGTACGTGCATTGTATCCGAAATCAGCTTTACCTTCTTTCACTTTATTTACAACAACCGAACCTTCACCACCTACATTAGCAACAATCTGACGCAATGGTTCTTCAACTGCTCTGCGAATAATTTGGATACCTGTTGTTTCGTCTTCGTTAACACCTTTCATTTTATCCAAAGCATCAATTGCACGGATATAAGCTACACCACCACCGGCAACAATTCCTTCTTCAACGGCAGCACGAGTTGCATGTAAAGCATCATCAACACGGTCTTTCTTTTCTTTCATTTCTACTTCAGTTGCTGCACCTACATAAAGAACTGCAACACCGCCAGCTAATTTAGCCAAACGTTCTTGTAATTTTTCACGGTCGTAGTCAGATGTAGTAGTTTCTATTTGAGCTTTTATTTGGTTTACACGTGCTGTGAT